>DAIPJX010000056.1:0-11664 GCA_036770065.1 Planctomycetota bacterium | reverse complement strand
GAACCGACAACTGCCAATTAATAATTAATAATGAACAATGAATAATGAATGAAACTCAATGAACAATGAACTAATGAGAAAACCGTAGCACAGGCTTCCAATTATTCATTAACTCATTAATACATTCATTATTCATTATTAATTGTTAATTATTAATTAAAGGTATCGGTTCTCGCTTCCTCTCCGGATTCCGGATGCAACCGAGCCATCTGCGCTTCCGTTTTCGTCGCAAGGATGAAAGCGGGAAAATGAATTGCGTGTCCGAAAACGGCCAGCATTGATACGGATTATCTGGTATGATCGGGAAGGAAAGGAGGGACTATGAAAAAGATTATACTGTTTGCAACTATCGTCGGCGATGTCGGGATTGGCGAAGTTGACGGGGTTGTTACGGATATATTTTACGGAGAGAAAAATCGGCCCGAGCAGTGCGTGGTCGAGAAAACGCGCATATTGGCGGAGGCTGAAAAGCAGTTGCGGGAATATTTCGCCGGCGTCCGAGGCGTTTTCGATATTCCGGCGGAGCCGGAGCGGGGAACCGATTTCGAACGCGCGGTATGGTCGGCATTGCGGACGATTCCGTTTGGAGAGACGAGGACGTACAAGCAGATTGCCGAGCAGATCGGCAATCCCGCGGCGTGCCGCGCGGTTGGTCGCGCGAACGGGAGGAACAGGATTAACATTGTCGTCCCGTGTCACCGGGTCATTGGCGCGGGCGGCGCGTTGACGGGGTATTCGGCCGGCGTCGACATCAAGGAAAAGCTGCTTCGACTGGAAGGCGTAGTGCAATGAACGATGCGTTGTATGATGCGTTCAAGGCGCACGACGCGCGGTTCGACGGACGCGTATTTATTTGCGTTTCTTCGACGGGAATCTATTGTCGCCCGGTATGCCGGGTCAAAACGCCGAAAAAAGAAAACTGCGCGTTTCACATGAGCGCGGCGTCCGCCGAAGCGGCGGGTTATCGGCCATGCCGCAAATGCCGTCCCGAGCTTGCTCCCGGACTCGCGCCGACAGATTCGGGTTCGCGCCTTGCGCGAAAAGCGGCGCTGGCGATGGACGCGGATTGTTTGCGGGACAGTTGCCTGGTCGAGCTTGCCGATATGTTCGGCGTGAGCGATCGCCATTTGCGCCGCGTGTTCTCCGACGAATTCGGCGTTCCGCCGGTTCAGTATTTGCAAACGCGCCGCTTGCTCCTTGCGAAAAATCTTCTGACGGACACAGAGCTTTCCGTGACGAAAATCGCCATGGCGTCCGGCTTCGGCAGTGTGCGGCGCTTCAATCACTTGTTTACAACGCGGTACAAATTCTCGCCGACCGAACTCAGGCGCCATTCGCAAAAAAAACAGGTTCGTGACGAAAGCGGCGTCACCGTTCATATTGGCTACAGGCCGCCGTATCGCTGGGACGCGTTGTCGGCGTTTCTGGCGGGGCGAAGCATTCCCGGCGTCGAGTGTGTCGAAAACGGCGCGTATATGCGGACGGTCGTCGTTCCGGACGGGGGCGGACGGGTTTGCCGCGGGTGGATTTCGGTCGCGCGCGCGGAGAAGAAAAACGCTCTCGCGGTTACGGTTCCGTCGTCGCTCGTGCCGGTGTTGCCGAAGGTATTGGGTCGCGTCAGGAACTTGTTCGATACCGATTGCGAACCGGAAACGGTGTATGCGGCGCTTTCGATCATGAACGAAATGCGGCCCGGGTTATGCGTGCCGGGAACGCGTTTGCCGGGTTGTTTCGATGCGTTTGAAATGGCGGTCAGGGCGGTTTTGGGACAGCAGATTACGGTGAAGGCGGCACGGACGCTGGCGGGACGTTTTGCGCGCGCGTTCGGCGAGGCGATCGAAACGCCGCATGCGGCGCTCACGCATAATTTCCCGACGCCGGAGACGGTGCTTGCGTTGCCGGGAACGGTCGAATCGCATCTCGGACCGCTTGGAATTATCGGTGCGCGCGCCCGTTCGATTGCCGCGCTTGCCGAGGCGATGGCGAGCGGAAAGGTCAATCTTTCTCCATTGGCCGATCCGGAGGAGGAGATGGAAAAATTGCAAGCGCTCCCCGGATTCGGTCCGTGGACGGCGCGGTATATTGCCATGCGTTCGTTGTCGTGGCCGGACGCGTTTCCGCACACGGATTACGGGGTGAAAAAAGCGCTGGACGATATGCCGGCGGCAAAGATGCTTGCGCTTGCCGAACAGTGGCGTCCGTGGCGGTCGTACGCGACCATCAATTTGTGGAACTCGTTGTCCACTTGACCAGCCAGTATCCGATGAAAAAGAGGGCGAGGAGCGGAATGGCCAGGAGCATTTGGGTAAACGGATCGGGCGGCGTCATGACGGCGGCGAGGACGAAGATGACGAGAATGATCGGTCGCCACCATTGCCTGAGTCCGGCCGGCGTGAGAATTCCGGCCCAGCCGAGGGCAAGCATGGCGAGCGGGAGTTCGAAGGCGATGCCGAATCCGAAGCAGCAGGTAATGACGAAATCGACATATCCTGCGCCGGTGAAGGCGTTTTCCCATCCTTGCAGGGTTTGGTTGAAGGGGAGAAGGTATTCGAGCGCGTAGGGAATGGCGGCGAAGTAGGCGAGGGTTGCGCCGATGGCGAACAGTATTCCTCCGCTTCCGATGGAGAGATGAACCAGTCGTCGTTCGCGGTCGGTCAATCCGGGCGCCACGAACAACCAGATTTGCGCGAGCCACATGGGGAGCGAAACAAAGAGGGCAAAGGCGAAGGCGATGCGCATTGCCATAACGAGTCCGTCGGACGGTCCCAGCGCCTGGAACCGCGCCAAATGCGGCGCAGCGCGGTTGAGCGGCAGAATAATGATGCGCCACAAATCCCGGTACAGCCAAAGTCCGACGCCGAACAGCGGAATGAAAACGGCAAGCGACAGAACGATGCGTTTGCGGAGTTCGTCCAGATGGACGGCGGCGTTTTCCCATGACGGCGGGCGGGATGTTTCCGGTTCGTCCTCCGTCATTCCTTCGTATTCCGGCAAGCGTCCCGATTCGTCCGTGCGGTTGTGCGATGCGAAATCGGGGATGTTGCCCGCGTCCGTTTCAACGAAATCGATATCGTCATTTTCATTTTCACACGCCCCGGCCGGTTCTGGTCGGGGCGTGCGGGACGATTCGGAATGAGGAGTGCAATCGGATTGTTTCATGCCGTATCAGTTTTTATACTTCACCAATTTCGCGAACGAATCCGCTTTCAGGCTGGCTCCGCCGACGAGCGCTCCGTCGACGTCGGGTTGCGCCATGATTTCCTTGACGTTTTCCGGTTTGACCGAGCCGCCGTACTGGATGCGGGTCGCGTCGGACACGTCTTTTCCGAACAGGTCCAGAAGAAGTTTCCGGATAACGGCGTGGACTTCCTGCGCTTGTTCGGGGGTTGCGGTTTTTCCGGTGCCGATGGCCCAGACCGGTTCGTAGGCGATGACGATTTTGGCGAGTTCGGCGGGCGAGAAACCGGCCAGTCCGTTTTTGACGTGATCGGTGACGACGTCGGCGGTTTTTCCGGCTTCGCGTTCCGCGAGCGTCTCGCCGCAGCAGAGGATGACGGTCAGTCCGTTGGCGATGGCGGCTTTCGCCTTTTTATTGACCGTTTCGTTCGTCTCGCCGAAGTATTGGCGGCGTTCGGAATGGCCGATGATGACGAACGAGCAGCCTGCTTCGACAAGCATTTCCGGGGAAATTTCGCCGGTGAACGCGCCTTCTTTTTCCCAGAAGCAGTTTTCGCCGCCGATTTGGATGGCGGAGCCTTTGGCCGCGTCGGCAATGGATTTGAGCGCGGTGGCGGGAGCGCCGATGCCGATTTCGACATCGTTCACGCCGCCGACGAGAGCCTTGGCCTCATTGATGAAGGCGACCGCTTCGGCGACGGTTTTGTACATTTTCCAGTTGCCGCAGATAAAGGGTTTGCGCATTATGCCTGTCCTTTCCATAAGAAGGTGTCGTACCGAATCAAGGAGTTATTATCTGTGATTGCATGAAAAAAGCAATGGCGCTACAAGGCGGAGCGGACGCTCTCGAAAAACGCGTCCAGTCCGGCGTCCGCGCGGTGCATCCGTTTGCCGGGGCGAAGCATGACGTCGCCTTGATTGACGACGACAACGTCGTTTTTCGCGTATTCCGGCAGAAGCGCGGCCGGGTAGACGGAGAGGCTCGAGCCAAGCGCCAGAAGCAAATCCGCTTCGGCGGAGAGTCGCGTCGCTTCATCCAGATGCCGGACGTTTTCGCCGAAGAAAACGACGTCCGGTTTTATCACGCCGCCGCAATCGGAACAGCGGGGAATATGTTCCGCTTCCATCAATTTCCGCAACGCGCTTCCGGTTATGCCGCGCGCGCAGCGTCGGCAGCGGGCCGTTTCGTAATCGCCATGCATGGGGAGAACGTGGCGCGAACCGGCTTTCTGGTGCAAGCCGTCGATGTTCTGCGTGACAATCGCCACGTTCTTTCCCGACTGTTCCAGCTCTGCCAGAAAGCGGTGGGTAAAGGTCGGCGCGAGTCCCGACAGCATGCCGAGGAAATCGCGGGAGAACGCATAGAACGGTTCGGGGTCGCGATCGAATGCGTGGATGTCGAACACGGTTTCCGGATCGTACGCGCGGGTCACGTACAACCCTTTCGGCCCGCGAAAATCCGGCACGCCGGCGGCGGTCGATATGCCGGCTCCGGTCAGGACGAGGATGGCGTTCGCCCGCCGTATCATGGCGGCGCACTGTTCGGGCGTGACGGAATCGAATGGCATGCGCGCTCCTTGCGCTCAATCGTAGATCATGGCGGCGCCGGGAATGGCGTCCGGAATGCCGTCGACTTCGCAATGGAAATTCGGGTAGAGCATATGGTTCGAATCTTTTTCTCCGGCGCCGAAAGCCCAGAGGAAAAAACGAATGCCCAAAAGCGACGGTTGATAGGCGATGCCGTCTCCGTGGATGGTGCGGGATTCGTAGAATGTTTTCAGGTATTCGGCGCTGCCGGTGTTGCTGCCGTCCAGCAGATTTTCGTCGCCGAGGCCGAGGAGCGCGTCGGACGCGAGCGTGTTGACCATGGCGAGTTCCGCTTCGTCGAACGCCATTGTTTGCATATAGCCGTCCGCCGGCGCGAAGACGGCCATCAGATACCGGCGAGATTCGAAATCGGCGCGGTCGATATTGCGGGCGAGCAGAAGTGTTCGGAGCGTTCGGTAAAAAAGACAATGCGTTCTGATTTGGTATATGCTCAGCCGCGACAACAGCCCGAGCAAGCGAATGCCGCGATCGTCTCGCGGCGGCGTTGTGCGCGACGACGCGATGATTCCGGCCCAATACAGTTGCGCCAGCGGGTCGCGGCAAAACGAACCGTCGGCGACAAGCGCGCCCAGAATGTTTGCCGGAATCGCGGCCGGTTTGGAAATTGCGTCGCCAAGACGCTGGTAGGCGATGCGAACGATGGCGGTTATATTGGCGCTTCGCGGTCGGGACAAACATGACAGTTCATGCACGACATATTCGGCGGAGGAACCGAACAGAACGGAAAGCATGCTCTCGGATACAGGCGCTGTTTCCATCGTGCGTCCTTCGCATTTTAGCGCAGAGCCAGGCGTTTGTATTTGCCGCGCCGATGTTCGAGGCGGTCGCCGGTGCGGAGCACTTGTTCTTCATATGCCTGGAAATTGCCGTTGAACCATTTGATTTCGCCGTTGCCTTCGAAGATCAAAAGGTGCGTGCAAATGCGGTCGAGGAAGAAACGATCGTGCGAGATAACCATGGCGCAGGCGGGGAAATTCGCCAAGGCTTCTTCCAGGACTCGCATGGTGTTGACGTCCAGATCGTTTGTCGGTTCGTCCAGAAGAAGAAGGTTGCCGCCGGTGCGGAGCAGTTTCGCCAGGTGCACGCGGTTCCGTTCGCCGCCGGAAAGCTGGCCGACTTTTTTCTGCTGCTGCGGTCCGCGGAAATTGAAGCGCGACACATAGCCGCGCGAATTCATCCGCTTTCCGCCGAGTTCGATCTCGTCCATGCCGCCGGAAATTTCCTCGAAAATCGTGTTGTTGTCGTTCAAGGCGTCGCGGTTTTGATCGACATAGGACAGAACAACGGTCGGGCCGACGACGACTTCGCCGTCGTCCGGTTTTTCTTCGCCCACGATCATGCGAAACATCGTGGTTTTTCCCGCGCCGTTCGGGCCGACAATGCCGACGATTCCGCCTTTGGGAAGCTCGAAGGTGGTGTTCGTCAACAGTTCGGTTCCGTTGTAGCCTTTGCTGACGTTCTTGAATTCGAGCACTTTGTCGCCGAGGCGCGGTCCGGGCGGAATCTGAATCAGAACGTCGCCCTTGTCCAGTTCGAACGATTCCTTGACGAGCGTTTCGTAGCGTTCGATTCTGGCCTGGCTCTTTTTCAAGCGTCCGGCGGGCGAGGAACCGATCCATTCGCGTTCCTGTTTCAGGAGGCGCTGGCGGTCGGATTCCTTTTTCTCGGTGCGGCGCAGGCGTTCGGCTTTTTGATCGAGCCACGAGGAATAATTGCCTTCGTAGGGAAGGCCGCGTCCGTTTTCCAGTTCGAGAATCCACTTGGTGATGTGGTCGAGAAAATAACGGTCGTGGGTGACGATGATGACGGTGCCGGGATAGTCGCGCAATTGATCTTCGAGCCAGGTGATCGTTTCGGCGTCGAGGTGGTTTGTCGGTTCGTCGAGAAGCAGGAGATCCGGTTTTTCCAACAGCGCTTTGCAAAGAGCGACGCGCCTGCGTTCGCCGCCGGACAGGGTGGACACGTCGGCGTCGTCGGGAGGCAGGACGAGCGCGTCCGAGGCGATGTCCAGCGCGCGGTCGATTTCCCAGGCGTCCTTGGCGTCGATTTCTTCCTGAAGGCGGCTCATTTCCTCCATCGCCTTGTCCATATCGTCCGGCGACAGGTCTTCGGCCATTTTGGCCGAGACTTCCTCGTAGCGGGTGACAAGATCTTTCAGGTGGCTGACCGAGTCTTCCAGATTCTGCCGGACGTTTTTCGTCGTGTCGAGGCGCGGCTCTTGCGGCACATGGACGACTTTCATTCCCTTGATCAACTGCGCGTCGCCGGTGAAGTCCTTGTCTTCTCCCGCCATGATGCGAAGAAGCGTGGACTTGCCCGCGCCGTTTTCGCCGACGATGCCGATCTTCGCGCCAAGATAAAACGACAAGCTGATATCTTCAAGAACCGGCTTTCCGCCGTAGGTTTTGGAAACGTTTTGCATAGTGTAAACAAACGGGGGCATGTGTACTCCAATTGACAATTAACAATTAATAATGAACAATGATGGAAAATTCTTACAGTATGATTCGCTCGCTTTATTTTTCGGAATCGATCAGTTCGGGCGATTTGCGCGGTGCTCTGAACAAACGGGCTATGGGAACGCCAAAACCGTCGGCGATGCGTTTTATTGTAGGGAGCGTCACATTTTCCTCCGCCATGACGATGCGATTGAATTGCGCGGGCTTCATGCCGATCGATCGGCTGAATTCGGCCTGATTCGTTTTACGGGTTTTCAACAAGGCGATAAGGTTCCGGGCAAATTCCATGCGGGCATCCAATGCTTTGCCCTCAGGCGTTTCGGCGAATGCGGCGTTGCGTTTGCGGGAAGCCGCAATCATAGCAGCCAAATCCTTCCGGTTCATTTTATCCATGTTTTTGCCTCTCTAATGCCGTCGACTTTACGGTATATGGCGTTCATGCGGGCATCGTTCCGTTGCGTCTTTTTTATAAAATAATCCACGGCGATAAAGTCCCGGTAACTCTGATTGAAAAATCCGACGAGGCGGTACTGGTCCAAGTGAATGCCATAGGTCTTTCCAAATTCCAACTTGACGATCTTCGGCATATATGCGCGAAAATTGGAATCGCACAGCAACTGCAACTTTCGACCATACAGTCCAAGCTGTTTCTCGGTCGTTATCTCGCCAACGCGGGATAACAGGCATATAATCTTTTCTGTCGCCCAAAAATTTGTGCCCGTCGGTGTGCCTGCTTCGAGGTACAACATCACTTCGATGGCGGCCATACGGATTCTCCATATGCAAGATTAACCTATAGCTATATGTATGTCAAGCAACAGGACAGGAGCGCATCCTGTCCTGTTGCTTGTTGCAATCGTATGGCATTGATACCGTCAACGCAGCTCCGCGTTCGGCAATGCGGCGAGGAGCGCTTGCGCCACCTTGTCGCGAATGGCGTTCGCTTCCGCGTCGGTGAGCGAGCGGTCGGCCGCGCGCAGAACCATGCTGAAGGCGAGAGCCTTGGCGTTTTCCTTCAGCCCTTTGCCGCGATACAAACTTTCAAAGTGGAGAGAGTCGAGCATGTCGGCGTTTTTGAGCGCAATTTCCCGGACTTGTCCCCACGTGATTTCTTCCGGAAGGGAAAGAGAAATATCGCGGCGCACGCCGGGGAAACGCGGAAGCGGCTTGTAGACGCGTTCCGTTTGCTTGCCGAGCGCGAGAAATTCCATTGCCGCTTCGCCCGCGGCGGGTTGCATCACAAGATCGAACGCGTCGGCTTCGGCTTTGCCGATTTGGCCCATGCGCGCGAAGTCCGTTCCGTTCAGGCTAAGCGCCGCGCCGCTTCCGGCGGTCATGCCGGCGAGGGACGCTTCGGGCGAGAGTTCGCATTCGCCCGCGAGGGCGAGCGTGCGGACAAGCGTCTCGAACGCGCCGCGAACGTATTCCACGCCGCGATCGTCCAGAATCGCGACCGTGTCGCTTTCGACCGGAGCGTTCGCGCCGCGCCGGTAGGTGCGGCCGATTTCGAACAAGCGGACGTCCTGCGCCAGGCGGTTTGTTTTCCGCACTTCCAGAAGCGACGGGACGAGCGCCGCGCGCATAACCGGACGTTCGGCGTTGATGGGGTTTTGAATCCGGTAGGATTCGGCTTCGGGCGCGAACGTTTTCGCCCAGTCCTCCGGCACAAACGCGTCGGTAATGCATTCGTGGTAGCCAAGCGCCAAAAGCGTCGCGCGGACAACGCGGTTGGCGCGCGTCATCGGCATTTCGTGCGCCAGGGCCAGCGGCATGGCGATCGTTTCCGGAATGCGGTCGTAGCCGGCGAGACGGATGACTTCTTCAATCAAATCGGCCTCGCGTTTCAAATCCTGACGGAACGACGGCACGCGGACCGTGACCTTGTCGTTGTCGCGCGCGATGATTTCCAGGCCGAGGCCTTTGAGAATGTCGACCGATTCGTCGCGGGAAATCGCGACTCCGAGCAGCTTGTCGGCGCGGGCGAAGCGCATGGCCGCTTCCCACGGCGCGCCGAAATCGGGGTTGGTGTCGATAACGCCGGTCGCGAGTTCGCCGCCCGCGAGTTCGAGAATCAAATGCGCGGCGCGGGCCGAGGCGCGGGCGGTCATGCCCGGATCGATGCCGCGCTCATAGCGGTAGGACGATTCGGACGCCATCTTGGTCCGGCGGGAGGCGCGGCGGACAAAGCGGGGCTGGAACCAGGCGGACTCGAGCAACACATTGGTCGTCGCGTCTCCGACTTCGGTGTTCGCGCCGCCTTTGACGCCGGCGAGAGCGACGGCTTTTTCCGCGTCGTTGATGGTGAGCATGTCGCTTGCGAGTTCTCCGGCTTCGCCGGTGATGGCGGCGAATTTTTCGCCTTCGGTCGCCATTTTGAGAACGATTCTTTTTCCAGCCAGCTTGTCCATGTCGAACGCGTGAAGCGGCTGGTTCATTTCAAAGCAAACAAGATTGGTGATGTCGACGATATTATTGATCGAACGCTGTCCGATGGCGATGAGCCGGTTGCGCAACCAGTCCGGCGACGGACCGACCTTGACGTTCCGGATCACGCGGACGGTATAGCGCGGGCACGCCGCTTCGGCTCCGGGCATAACCGTGACCGAAGTCAGGGTGTTGATATCGGGTCCCGTTTCCTTGAGATCGGCGGGCGGCTGGTTGACGGAGACCTTCTGGACGGCGGCGATCTCGTGGGCGACGCCCAAATGGCACAGCCAGTCGGGACGATTCGTCGTCACGTCGGCGTTCAGGGAAAAATCGCCGTTTCCGGCGGGATTGACTTCTTCGACATTCATGCCGACGCGGGTCAACTGGTCGGCCAATTCTTCCGGCGGGACGGCGGTGCCGGTGAGTTCCTTAAGCCACGCGTATGAGAGAATCATGAGAGGTATCCTTCACGCTTTTGAAAGTGCGGTTGCTAGAATTGGCGAAGAAAGCGCAAGTCGTTTTCGAAAAAGCGCCGTATATCGTCGATTCCCAACATGAACATGGCGACGCGCTCAATGCCGAACCCGAAGGCGAATCCGGTGAACAACTCGCTGTCTATGCCAAGCGAATCAAACACATTCGGGTCGACCATGCCGCATCCGCCCAGTTCAACCCAACCGGATTGCTTGCACACGCGGCAACCCTTGCCCCGGCAAAAAATGCAGGAGATGTCCAATTCCGCCGACGGTTCCGTAAAGGGAAAGAACGAAGGGCGGAAACGCGTCCTGATGTCTTCGCCGAACGTCTCGCGCGCGAATAGGGCGAGGAACCCTTTCAAGTCCGCCATGGTGACGTTCCGGTCGACGGCCAGGCCTTCGATTTGCGAAAAGCCGTAGTGGTGCGTCGCGTCGACGGAATCCGGACGGTACGTGCGCCCGGGCGATACGATGCGGATGGGCGGCATATCGTTTCCGCCGCCGTATTTGGCGACGTGCTGCTCCATGACGCGCGCCTGCACGGTCGAAGTTTGACTGCGGAGAATCGCGTTGTTTTCAAGGACGAAGGTGTCGGCCTGATCGCGGACGGGGTGATCGTCGGGCATGTTCAGCGCGTCGAAGTTGTGAAAAACATCCTCGATTTCCGGACCGAAACGAATGGTAAACCCGAGCTTTTCGAAAATGCCGGTAAAGCGGAGCATTGCCTGGGTGAGCGGATGCAACGTTCCCATCGGCTGGGTCAGGCCGGGAAGCGTCGGGTCCGGAAGCGGACCGGACGGTTTGGCGCTGGCGGCAAAGGACGCTTTGGCCGCGTCCAGCATGGCTTCGAGTTCCGTCTTGACCGCGTTCATCCGGCTTCCCGCGTCTTTTTTCTCGGCGGGCGGAACTTCCTTGATGCGCGGCATGAGATCCTTGAGACTGCCCGAACGGCCGAGATATTTGACCCTGGCCGATTCGAGCTGCTCTTCCGTCGTGGCGGCGCCGATGGCCTGAACAGCCTCGGCGCGCAATGCTTCCAAATCATCCAGAAGCGGCATGAGTCCGCCTTTCATTGCGACGCGTAATCGCGCGTGGACAAATAGAAACAAGCAAGGCGCCAGACGACCGGCTCCTTGCTCGTTGCGATGCTGGGAAAATGGTCCAGCCTTGCCGGGCCGATTATGCCTTGGCGGCGGCCAGGCGGTTGGCGGCCAGAGCCAGGCGCGACTTGCGGCGGCTGGCGGTATTCTTGTGCATAATCCCTTTGGTCTGCGCCTTGTCGATAGCGCTCGTGGCCTTCTTGAGGCTTTCGGAGACGGCGCCGGCTTCTCCGCCGACCAGCGTGGTGCGGAAAGCTTTGACAGCCTTTTTCAGCTTTTCCTTGCGGACCCGGTTGCGGGCGGTTCTCTTGATGGACTGACGCATACGTTTCTTGGCCGATTTGATGTTGGGCATTTTTCTTCTCTCTTGTTCAATTGCGGCGGTATTTCGCCGCCCATATATATGGTATACACAAC
>DAIPJX010000258.1:0-3205 GCA_036770065.1 Planctomycetota bacterium | reverse complement strand
CGCCGCCGCTTTCGTCCGGCCTCTCCCTCTATCTTTCCTCATCGCAGTCGGTGAAGCGTTCGTATCCGTTTTCCAAACCAAAGCCGGGTCTGTTTGCGCCGAAATACAATATTGCCGTTGCGGTGACGATAACGCCTCAAGAGGGCGGCGTGACGCTTCCCGTGACGGTGCGGTGCACGGCGGTGATGTCCTTGCCTTTATCGTGGCGGGTGGACGGCGCGGAAACGTCCGTTGTATCGGCGGATGTTTGCGCCAGGTTGGACGCGTTTCCGGCGCGAGACGCGGCGGGCGCGGAAAAAGCGGCGCAGACGGCGTTTTCCCGATTGGGAGAATCGCGGTTCGCTCTGGACGAATGGCGGTTTGAAAATCCCGGTTGCGTTTTTATCCGGCCAGGGGAATGGAACCGGCTGCGCCGGGAACTGCTGGAGTCGATCCAGCGGCAACTGGAGGAGCGTGAAGCGTCGGTTCGCCGCGCGCTCTCGGCTTCGATTGCGCCGGTTGAGCGCGCTCCCCGCCGCGTCCCATGCGACGACAAACCGGAATGGGGCGTGGCGGTCGATTCGATTCGTGATATGGCGGCGTTTACCGCCGGGGATTTCGAAGGGCTGGGAGAAGTTGTTGTTGGCGTCTCGCATAACCATGCTTTGGTGAATCAGAATGAATTGATGACGTTGGCCCGGACGATTGGCAATGAGAAAATCCGTCTCGCATTGCCCGTCATTATGCGCGGCGAAGAGGCGGAGCGCATTCGCGAACATGTTGATTTGCTGTTCGAAGCCGGATTCACCCGCTGGCTTGTTCCCGGGTGGGCCGGTTGGCTGTGGCTGGCCGGGAAGAAAGATGTGGATATGGCGGCTGACTGGAGCCTGTATGTTTTCAACCGGCGGGCGGCGAACGCGCTGCTGGAACACGGCTTTTCCGCATGTACCCTGTCGCCGGAAGATTCGCGCGGGAACATGCAGAGCCTTCTTTCCGACTATGGGGAGAGGGCGTGGGTGGTGGCCTATCTGGATGTTCCGTTGTTTATTTCGGCTGCGTGCGCTCATGCCCATCTCGGCCTGTGTTCGCCGAAAAAAAACGGAGCCATGCCGTGTCCGGCGGGGAATCATCCGCTGGAGATTCATATGGAGCGAAGCGGCGGAGCCATAATCATTCCGGACGGATGCGGAAGCATCGTATTGGGCGCAAAGCCGTTCTCTCTGGCCGGGAAGATCCCCGCTTTGGTCAAGAGCGGCGCTCGCCGTTTTCGTATGGATTTACGTTGGAAACCGCGTTCGCCGGAAGCGACTGCGCAGTTGTGGCGATCGGCGAAAAATCGCGTGCTCCCCGAAGGGGGCATTGGCAATATTGAACGCGGTGTAGTTTAATCGATAAATGAACATGTTTTTCTTTTCATAGTCGAGAGTTTTTCGTATACTTTGTACTATCCAAGTGTTGGCAAGGAAATTCTGTCTGGGCGTGTATGCCTTCCCCGCTTGACAAATAACACGGTATTGTTGTATATTATAACGGTTTGGGATTGCCCCGCCGGATTCATAGCATAAACTCGGCGTTTGGCAACCCTGTACTTCTATTCCATAGATATGGGTGCGAATTCTGTTGTATATTGCGTGTACGGAACTTACGGAGCATTACCATGGCGGACAACTCGGCCCCGGATATGAGTGGCATTGATCCTGCGTTATTGCAAGATTTTATATCGGAAAGCCAAGAAATTCTTGACGGCTTGGATCCACTGTTTGTCTCGCTGGAAGCCAACCCGGATGACATGTCCATTGTTGACGGCATTTTCCGTCCAGTCCATTCGGTCAAGGGGAATTCCGGTTTTTTCGGGCTGACAAACATCAAGAATTTCGCCCATATAATGGAAAATATTCTGGGTGAAATTCGCGCACGCAAACGTACCGCCACTCCCCCGCTTATTGATTTGCTTCTGAAAGGCGTCGACTTTTTGCGCGGCATGATGACGCGTTTGGCGCAGGGCGATTTGTCCGGGCAGTTCACACCGGACGAGGAAGCGCATCTTGCCCGCCTGAATGCGGCTTCTTCCGACACGGCCGGCGCTGCGCCCGACTCGCCGGAAGCGGCGGCGAAAACCGTCATGGACGCGCTCGAATCCGTCCGCGCCAGCGGCGGCGATGACGCGGTGTCCCAGCTTGAGACCGCGATCCGCGCCATGATTTCCTTGGTTGTTCCCGGTTATTTTGAAAGCCAGGGCGGCGGCAAATCGGGTGATGTGGCTATCGGCTACCGGTTGGGCGCCGAAGAGGTGACCGGCCCCGTCAACACAATCACCAAATTTATCAAAAATCTCGAGACGAACGAAAAAGAGGAAGCGCTGTGCGAAGCGTTTCTCACCGCGCTTCAGATTATCGAAGACGCGGGCGAAAAGGTGCAACCGGAGATCATCGGCCTGGTCGAGCAGATCAAGGATGATTTTCTCACCATTCACGAATCGGGCATAGGTTTCGACGAATTGATGGCCAGCCTTATCCAGGAGCGTTTCGACGCTATTTTGAAGCTGGTGGAGAAAGTCGAAATTGGCGGTGACGGCGACTTCTTCCTGAACGGAGAAAATGTCACCGACGTGGTGGTGAGTTGCCAGAAGTTCGTCAATAATATTCAGGAACTGGAAAAAGATTCCGCCCCGTCCGACGAGTTCGTCAATAACCTCACCATGTTGAAGGGGATAGCGGGCGAGAATGCGGACGTTATTCACGCGATTGAGTTGATTCTCGACGATTACATCACTATTCACGAATCGGGCATAGGCTTTGACGACATGATGCAGAGCCTGATTGCGGAACGCATGACCGCCGTTATATCGTTCTTCGAATGCGGCCCGGCGGCGCAAATCGTGTTCAAGCTGGGCGAGGCCGACGTCACCCCCATTGCCAAGGAAATGCAAGCGGTAATCGCTTCTCCGGCCAAACTGGAAAACGAAAAGGCGGTCGAAAGTTTTGTTCACCAGCTCCAGACGCTTGGTGAAGCGGCCGAGGCGGCGGACAAGGCGGCGATGGGTCTGGATGCGGCGGGTCTGGTTGCCGACATCGAGAGTGTCGTCAAGAGCGGGGTTGGCCTTGACGATCATATGAAAACCATGATTCAGGAGCGCCTGACCGCGCTTCTTGGTCAAATCGACCAGATTACGGTCGAACCCGAAGCGGAGCCGGAAGGGGCGGCCGCCGCCGGAGAACCCGCTCCC
>DAIPJX010000257.1:0-3206 GCA_036770065.1 Planctomycetota bacterium | reverse complement strand
CGGCGAACATGTTCTATATGGGAACGCGTTTCCTGTTCTAGCCGTATACTATATGTAAAAAAAAACTGGTCCAGCGGAAGGCTGGCTTGGGGGTTTGGGGGCGAAGCCAGCATCCTCTGGACCAGTTTTTTTTACCTCTTGTAGCGCTTTTTTTATACCAAATCGATGAGAATTGAATCAAGAACAGGATGATATTCGCGGCGAATGCGAACAACCGGACCCTCAATCACAACAATGCCACGCTCAACCAATGACGGCAACTCCCGAGCATACAACGAAAAAAGATCGACGCCCGTACGCTCCAAAAACTCCCGACTGTCAATCCCATCCATCATCCGAAACCAAAACACCGCACACTCGCGCGCCTTCTCCTCACCACCCAACCGCTCAGAAAAAGACTCCGCCAACTCACCATTCCCCAAAAGAGCAATATACCGCTCGATATTCGATGTATTCGCAAACCGCTCACCACGAATATGAGAATGCGCCGAAACACCAATGCCAAGATACTCCTTGCCCTTCCACGTATCCACATTGTGACGACAACAATACCCGGGCCTCGCAAAATTGCTGATCTCATACTGCTCAAATCCGTGACGCTCCAACACCGACACCGTCTCGTCCCAAAAAACACGAACCTCGTCCTCATCCTTCCGCACCAACCCCCGCTCACCCATAACCCGATGAAACCCGCTCTCCTCCTCAATCATCAGATTATAACACGATATATGCGTCACACCCAAATTGACCGCTTCCAGCAAATCCCGACGCAAACACTCAAGACTCTGACCCGGCCAGGCAGTAATAAAATCAATATTAACCGAAAAAAATCCCGCCTGGACAGCCTCAACAATCCTTTTCCGCGCCGTCTCCGCATCATGCCGCCGCCCAAGCAACGACAACCCCCCGGGAGAAAACGTCTGCACCCCAAACGAAACACGATTGATGCCGGCCTCCCGCAAAAGCGCCAATTTTCGCATATCGGTGGAATCGGGATTAAGCTCGCACGTCGCCTCGCCGTTTTCAGGCATGGGAAGAAATGAAAACAACCGCTCGAATTGAGAATAATCAAGACAGGAAGGCGTACCGCCGCCAATAAACAACGTCCCCGGCATGCCGCCGCGCAAACAGCCAATGCGCAACGCCAACTCGTTTTTCAACGCCGCAATATACGCGTCCGCCCGCTCCGACCGATACTCGCCACTGACAAACGCGCAATACGAACACCGCGAACGACAAAAAGGAATATGCACATACAACCCGGGAACCGGCCCGGAAAAAACCCCCTCCGACCGAACCGGCGGAGCACATGCCACAGACGTAAAATATGCTGTCATGCAAAAGATTCCATCAAGGAATTATCGCTTTTTCCCCATTCTATAAACGACGGCGACAAGCGGCATGGGCACGCTCCAAATATCACGCAATACTTCAAGAATAGCGTCCTGATGAAATTGCCGAATTTCCTGCAATAAAGTGGAACTAAACACCGCAACCGTCAAAACACCGTTTTTAAAGGAAAAAACCCGGGTTTCATCAGCAAACTCTTTCCCCACCGCTTTTTCCCAAACCGATTCGATCATCGCCAAATTAATGTCAAGATTGCGCCCGGTTTTCTTCGCATCATGTTTGATAACGGAAGACAACTTCAGCGGTTCGCTTTGGCGACGGATAATCGTTTCTTCGCCGCGCTCTTTTTCCATTCGGGAAAAAACGACCGGTCGCCGCTTCGGATCGCGAAGCTCTTTCCGGCGCTCCATGACATGAAGAAACCACTGCCGCCACTCCGGATCCGTCTCTTCCTCGGCCTCGCGGGAAAAAACATAGCGCTTTTTCTTCCCGCTTGCGGCAGATTCGGAAACTGATTCGGATGAACCGGCTTTTTTCCGCGCCATAATGGTACCGTTTACCGGTTTATCGGCATGAGCACATACATGAAGTCGCCGCTGTCAATGCGCGCGGGACTGTCGGCGTCCTGATATTGAATGGTGACCTTCTCTTCGGACAGGTTTTTCAAAACATCAATGACAAAGGCATAATTGAATTTAATTTCGCGCTCCGGCCCGTTGACCTCGGCATCCAACGTGAGATCCCCTTCGCCGTTTTCACTATTCGCGGAAATGGAAAGAAGCCCGGAAGCGATAGTAAATATGACGGACTTCGATTCGTCCGACGCCATAATTCCGACGTTTTGCAACGAATGCAGCAGCTCGTTCCTGTTCACGGTGCAGGTGGTTTCGATCTTCGCCGGAATAACATCGTGATAGCGCGGGAACATGCCCTCAACCCGGCGAATGACCAGCGTCGCGTTTGAGGTGCGGGCGACCATTTCGTTGGCGGTAAGAGCGATTTCAACAACATCCTTGTCGACGGCGAGACGGGCGAGAGTACTCATGCCCTTGACAAGAATAATGCCGTCGCAGGTAACATTGTCGGGATTTTTGATGGTTTTTTGAACCAGGGACAGGCGATGCGTATCGGACGAGACGAATTCCGCCTGGGACTCGCCGATGGAAAGATATATCCCGTTCAGCGCATAGCGGGTATCGCCTTTTGCAGTGGAAAAGATGGTTTTCTGAACACCGTCGGCGAAATCGTCGCCATGAATGATAATGGCGCCCTCTCCCTTGAAATCGGGAATCGTCGGATAATCGGTTGTATCAAGCCCGGGTATCTGGAATTTGCCTTGTTTTGTTTTAATTTCCGCCCGGCTGTCTTGAATGGACATGAAAATATCGTCCGCATACGCGCCTTTGATCAAGGCATTCAATCGCGAAGCGGGCAGAAGCACGGCAGCGGGTTCGCGTATGTTCTCGACATCAAGCGTTATTTTTAAGCCTATTTCGAGATCCGTAGCCGATAATGTGATGGTATTATCTTCGTTTCCGGTGAGCATGAGATTTTGCAGAACAGCTCGTGCGGAGCGTTCGGGAACAACAGACGTAACGAGAGATAAAGCTTCGGAAAAGACCGATTTTTTTATGGAAAATTCCATATATACCACCTTAACCAGAGAGATGAAATGAATGGTGTTCACTCTTTTGCCATAGTATAATGATAAATGTTCTTTTGGGAAAGTAAAGCGGGAAAGTGACCCATTTCTTGTCTTTTTGATTTAGCGCGACAGTTGTCCATGGTTCCGAGAAGTGGTTAAAAACTGGTCCAGCGGAAGGCTGGCTTGGGGGTTTGGGGGCGAAGCCAGCCCC
>DAIPJX010000256.1:0-3213 GCA_036770065.1 Planctomycetota bacterium | reverse complement strand
TTATCGTATATCTGGTGGAGATGAGGGGAGTCGAACCCCTGGCCTCCGCATTGCGAACGCGGCGCTCTACCAACTGAGCTACAACCCCATTGTCGATTGAAAAACCGGCGCTTCCGCGTCGGTTCATTATCCAATAAGGACAGAACCATAGTATACACAGGACTCGTCCTGTCAAGGGATATTTACGATAGTTTGTCAATTGCAGCGTTTTAAACAGGAATTGAATTTTGTGCGCAATCGAGGCGCCCTCACGCGACAGCGGTTTTTTTGCCGGTGATTGGCAAAAAAAAACGCGAAAGCGGGAAGGAAACGAAGAAGACGCGCAAAAGGCAACTTCTATGTAAAACGCCCTATCTCCGGAAATCGGCGATTCGACCAGCCTTTCCGCTTGACTTTGCACTGGTTGACGGCAAAATTTACAAATTCGGAATGATGGGGAAATAAAGACTGGAAGGGTATGCAAACACTGCCGAAATGTGAACGCCTGTGCGGAAAAGAACGCATCGGCGAACTGTTCGCCCAAGGCGGTCGCGCCGTGAACGGAACCGTCGCCGCCCGGTCAATGCCAAACAATTCCGAAACGTCGCGCCTCGCCGCCGTGGCGGGAAAAGCGCTCGGCAACGCGGTGCTTCGCAACCGGATGAAACGACGAATCCGGGCAGCGTACCGGCTGCAAAAAAACAATGTGCCCGCCGGATTCGACTTTGTCCTGATGGCTCGAAAAGGATTGGCGGAGGCGCTGTGGGAGGATGTGAAACGGGATGTGAAAAAAGCGGCGGAACGTTCGGCCCGGGAAACATGTGGCCGCCACCGGTCCGGCCCGAACCAATAAGCCCGCTTCGGCGGCCCATTTCATCCTTGGCGATACGCATGGTCGGGGCGTACCAAAAAACGCTCAGCCGACTGTGGCCCAACGTCTGCATCTATCATCCAAGTTGCAGCAACTACATGATCCACGCAATCACCCGGTGCGGCCTTGTCCGGGGCGGTTTGCGCGGTATTTGGCGAATTCTCCGCTGTCATCCGTTCGGACGCGGCGGGTATGATCCTCCGCCCGGCTACGAGGACGCGGTCAGGCGGCAGGAAGCAAACGAAACATCCCGGGACGGGGCATAGCGCTCCCGCCCTGTTTTTCTCTGTGTGGCGCTTTGGCAAGAACAGGTATCCGACGTGAATAACGACCCAAAACAGCGGTTTCTCCTTATGATGGCATTGGGCCTGACTTTTTTCCTGGTCCTGCAATATGTTTTCCCGCCGACTCCGTCCGCGCCGCCCGCGCCGGCGAGAACGGCGACGGCCGCGCCGAATGAAGTCCCCGCCCGGAACGTCAGCCGTTCCGCTTCGTCGGGCGGCGCGGTTCAGGCCGGCGATTTCGCGCCCGAACAGGATTACACGATCCAGGTCCGGGTCGGCGGCGAAGGCAAAAACGAACACGGCTACGAAGCGACATTTTCCAGCGTTGGCGGCGGACTGGTGAATTACCGGTTGCTCGGCTATTTCCGCGTGCCCGGCGATCAGTCGGACGAAAACCGCGTCATTCTTCTCGAACGCTTCGCCCCCGGAAAAGACAGCCTGCGCGTCGACTCGATGATCTCCGGCCAATCGCGCCAGGATTTCACCACCGTCGGCATGCGTGAACTGCGCTACGAACTGGTGGAGGCGCCCGCCGGCGCGGTTATCGAACCCGCCGTCGGTCCCGGGGTCAAGCGGGGCGAAAACCTTGTGCTCCGCGCCGTGGTCGGCGATTGGGAACTGATTCGCACATATCGTTTTCCCAATGCCGACAACAGCCTGGCCGATTTCACCATGCGCTTCGATCTGGAATGGAAAAACATTTCCGACGGCAACCGGATCATCAATTACCAACTCGCCGGCCCGACCGGATTGGTGGCGGACGACGACTCGACCAATTTCGGCATTATCAATTTCCTCACCGCCTCCCAGCCGAACGTCAATGCGGACGCGGTGGAAATAGAACGGAAACCGCTGAGCGAGCTGGTCAGCGCAACCAATATGTACAATTTCGACAACCGCGCCAACCTCGCGTGGGTGGGAGCGAAAAATCGTTTCTTCGCCGCGCTCATGACGACGGCCAACGAAACAATCTCCGACTCGAACGGAGCATCGCGATCGCTCTTCGCCGGCGAACTCAACTATCTTCCCACGATCAGGGATATGGTCGAAAATCTGAAAAGCCAACCGACCGTCAACACCCAGCACGGCACGGTTCCGGTTTTTCAGGATCTCCAGCTTGCGGTCGACCCGGGTTCCATTCCCGCCGGAGGCTCGTACAGCGGATCGTATCTGCTCTATGCCGGCCCGGCCGTCGACACCTGGATGGAAGCGGCGGACAGCCGTTTGCACGGCGTCGTCTCCTACACTATCAGCTATCTTGATTTTGTCAGCCGGTGGCTGGTGCGGCTCCTGACCTTTTTCGACGGCATTCTCGGCAACTATGGGCTGGCGATCATCGCCGTCACCCTGATTATCAAAATCCTGCTCCACCCGCTGAACCGCAAGTCCTTCGTCTCGATGAACAAAATGACCAAGCTGGCTCCCATGATGAAGGAAATCCAGAAAAAGTATGCGGGCGACAAGGTGAAAATGCAGCAGGAAATGAGCAAATTCTACAAGGATCACGGCGTCAGCATGGCTGGCGGATGCCTGCCGGTCTTCTTGCAGTTGCCTATTTTCTTTGCCTTGTACGGCGCGTTTTCGCAGGGCTTTTCCATGCGGCACGCGGCGTTCATTCCCGGATGGATTCAGGATTTGTCCAAGCCCGACAGCGTCTATGACTTGGGCTTCAATATTCCGATTCTTTCGTCGTCGTACATCAGCCTTTTGCCGGTGCTGTATCTGGCCCTGCAATATCTGCAAATGAGCCTTCAGCCGAAACCCAGCGATCCGCAACAGGCGCAGCAGCAAAAAATCATGAAATTCATGCCGCTGATGTTTGTCTTTATTTTCTATTCGATGCCCGCGGGCCTTGTCTTGTACTTTACCGTCTCCGCGCTGTGCGGCGTGCTCGAGAACTGGTGGATGCGTAACCGCCTCTTGCCCAGGCTCGGCCTCGGCAACACGCCCGCCGCCGTCGAAACCGCCGCCGCCGCGACCCAGGCCGGCACCGGCGCCGCCGTCATTCCATCGGACGCGAAAAAGCGGAAAAAGCGGAAATAGGCGGATAGGCGGCCGCCCTCGACCGGCGCCTTTGAT
>DAIPJX010000255.1:0-3222 GCA_036770065.1 Planctomycetota bacterium | reverse complement strand
CCGGATCGATTCCGCGCCCTCAACCTCGATAACCAAAAGAACAACGCCGCCGCGACTCACATTCTCCTCGAGAAGACGCCGGGGCGTGCCATAATAATTGTTGTTGAAACGGGTGTGCTCGATAAACTCCCCCGCGTCGATCATGCGAAGGAATTCCGACTCGGAAAGAAAATGATAATCCTTCCCGTCAACCTCGCCGGGACGGGGCTTGCGCGTCGTCGCCGTAACCGCGCGGCGAACGCAACCGTCGGGATGCAACCGGATGAGCCGCTCCGCCAGCGTTGTTTTACCGCTGCCGGCAGGGCCGGACACAACCGCCAGCAATCCATCCCTATATGGCATAAGACCCCCTTGAACGACAATTAACAATTGAGAATTAATAATGAACAATGGCGGAAAATTCTTGCATTATTATACGCTCGCCGCCGCTCGCTTATTCTTGACGCGTTTTTTTTTCCAAAAACGCCCTAAACGAGATTGGCGCTTTGCTCCTTGATTTTTTCAACCGCCAGCTTCGCCTGAACCGCATCCTGGACAATCTCGGTGTCGTTCGTCTTCGACGCCGTCGTGTTGATCTCGCGCAAAAATTCCTGCGCGAGAAATTCCATCCGCTTGCCTATCTCGCCGCCCTTCTTCAACGCGGCGCGATACTGCGCAATGTGACTCCCAAGACGATCCAGCTCCTCCGCAATGTCCGCCTTGTCCGCTATCAGGCACAACTCCCGCTCAAGCGCCTGTGCGTCGCCGGGCGTGAAACCGTTCGGGCAAATCTCGGACAAACGCGTCCGAAGCTTCTCGCGCGCACGCTCAAGCGCAAGCGGAGCCGCCGCCGCCGTCTTCTCGACGAATTCCTCCAGCGGCGCCGCAAGGGAATCAAGAACCTCCGTCAGCTTGCAGCCCTCGGCAATACGCATCTCGCAAACCTGACCAAGCGCCTCCTCCAACGCAGCCCCAATCGCCGGCCATTCCTCCTGGGCCGCCGACTCCTCGCCCGACGTGTCGAAAATTCCCGGAATAAACAACAAATCGCGCGCCGTCAACGTGTCAGGAAGACCCAATTCCAACGCCAAACGCCGCAAACCCTTCAACGATTCCTTCGCGGCCTCCGCGCGAAGCGGACACGCCTCCGCCGACGCCGAACGCTCGAAATTGACGTACACGTCGACCGAACCGCGCACCAACCGCTCCGCCACAATGTCGCGCAGCAGCTTTTCGCAAACCCCAAGCCCCGGACGAGAACGAATCGAAACCTTCAAACCGCGATTGTTGACCGATTTTATCTCCACCCGCGCCGATACGCCCCCCACCTCCGCCGCTCCAACGCCAAACCCGGTCATGCTGGTAATATCAGCCATTTGCTCCCTTTTTCTCAAGACGCATCCGGCCAGGCAAACGGCGTATGCGCTCCAAATCACCCGGAATAATCCGCACATCGACTATCACGTCCGAGTCCTCGTATTCCGTCGAAACAATAACCGCCACCTCGTTCAACAACGCAAACCTCCGACCGTCGCCAGCATTGAAACGCAAACGAACACAGCGCATATTGCCCTCCGCCCGTTCGCGCAAACACGCAATCAAACCGTCAATCCCCTCGCCCGTATGCGCCGATACCGGAAACGCCGGACCAACCTTGCGCATCAACGAATCAATCATCCCGCCCGACGCCTGATCCATCTTGTTCAACGCATACACGCGCGGCAAATCCGCAATCCCTATCTCCTCCAGCGTCGACGCCACCGAATCAATCTGAACCGACGCAAACGGATCCGACGCGTCGACAACATGAATCAAAACATTCGACCGCGCCGCCTCCTCCAGCGTCGCATGAAACGACGCGACAAGATGGTGCGGCAAACGACGAATAAAACCAACCGTGTCGGACAACAATATGTCCAAACCGCCCCCGCACTCGAACCGCCGGGTCAGCGTGTCCAGCGTAGCGAACAGCCTGTCCTCAACCAGCGTCCCGGCATTGGTCATGCGGTTCAACAAAGAACTCTTGCCCGCATTCGTATAACCGACAAGGCATGCGGAAAACATCAGCTCCCGCTGATCGACCTCCCGCTCCTTCCTCTGTTCTATTTCCGACAGGGCGCGCTTCAACTGGCCGATCTTTCCGCGCAAAAGACGGCGGTCGGTCTCAATCTGGCTCTCGCCGGGACCGCGAGTGCCTATCCCGCCGCCAAGACGCTCAAGGTGGGTCCACTTGCGGGCGAGACGGGGCAGTTCGTACTGAAGCTGCGCCAGTTCAACCTGCAACTTGGCCTGGCTCGTCCGGGCATTGGACTGGAATATGTCGAGAATGACTTCGTTGCGGTCAATCACCTTCCGGCTGCACGCGCTCTCGACAGCGCCCAACTGTTTGGGAGACAAATCGTCGTCGACGACAACCGTGTCCGCATTCGTCGCAAGAACGAGTTCCGCTATCTCCGCAAGCTTGCCCCTGCCGAAATACGTGGACGAAACCGGACGCTCCAAACGCTGGAATATCCGGCCCGCCTCCTCGCCTCCGGCCGTATCGACAAGCCGGGCAATCTCCTCCAGCGGATCCTCTCCGGCTATGAACCGATCCGGCGTAACAACCGAACACAAAAGGCAACGTTCCTTCGCCAGGGTGATTTCCTTGGCATGAGTGCGATCGCGAGTGGCAATAAGAGTACCCTTTCACTATATACGAACAATACCTCTCATCATAGTATATGCCTTTCCCCATGATGTCAATTCGCCACCGCAATACAACACGGCGGCGACGCCCCGACCGGGACGCCGCCGCCAATTTATAGTGAACCGTTACGCGAGGAGAGGATTACACGGAACGGTTCGCCATCACATCAAAACCCAAACATCACAATGCGCTATTTGCGCACTTCGTAAAACGTGCCGTCGCCACCGTCGAGAATCACCGAGGAACCAAGCGAAAGCCCAACCGACAAATCGCGACGCGCGCTGGCGAATGAAAAATACGAATCGGAAAGATACTGAATGACCACCGTCGGTTCATCAGCATAACTGTCGGCAACCCAACGCTCGCCCTTTCTGGTGAAACCGACGGGAGAAGGCGACGGACGATACCGCATCCCCTGATCGGCGGAAACCAACTGGGCGGGATTGTACCCGTCCTCCGGCTGCATAAAGGCGGCGGCCTCGAACTCTTCGCATTCGGCCGCGCACAACGGGCGGCCGGGAAGGTCCGGCGTTACATAGTTGTCGATCTGATAT
>DAIPJX010000055.1:0-11955 GCA_036770065.1 Planctomycetota bacterium | reverse complement strand
CGCCGAATGGTGAAAAAAACCGAACCCGATGCGCGGGAATGCCGTCACTCGCCCGAGACGGCATTTCCCCACGGGCCGGACTTGACATACACATCGCATTGCAACGCAACGGAAACCGGCTGCTCAAGCTGGACGAAAAACGCGTACGTCGCGCCATCCTTAACCGTCGGCTTGACATTGCGGACCAGTACAAACGCACGCTCATTCTCGGCGAAGTCCTTCTTCCACATCGTAACCCGCAAACAACCGCACGAAGACATCAACCTCCCGACCGTCAACCCAACCATCCCCGGACGGATGATCTCAAACACTTGCGGTGGAGCAAGATCTTCTGTATAACCGGGTATGGCGATATCGGCGGCGGGAACAATCGTGTAGCCCGCCTTTTCCTTGTCGGCCATCATGAGACCCATCGAGGACTCAAGCGCTGATCCCGAATCCCCGGCTTGCACTCCATGCAAAAAAGGGAAAAAAAGAAATAACGCGGCAAGGAATGACGCATACATAGGTTGAGTGGGCATTTCGCCTCCTTTATAACCATGACGGCTCCGGAAACCGCTTGCACCGGAGGCGCCGGCGAAATGCGGAGCAAGTACAGGATACCAACTATGTCCATCACCGCAACAACTGTCAAGCGGGCGGCGTTCGCCCTCGCGTTTTGCCTCCTGGCTTCATGCGCCGCAACCATCGCGGCCGATCAGGCGCCAAAACCCCATATGCTGTATTTCTACAACCCAAGCTGCCGACTGTGCACAAAAACAAACGAAGTCGTCGCCGATGTTGAAAAAAAATACGAAAACAACATGGGACACCAGCGATTCAACATCGCCGACACCGAACACGGCACCGATAACGTCCTCTATATGTTCGACCTCATGGACCAACTCGAAGTGCCGGAAGAAGGAAACGTCACACTCGTCGTCTTTTTGGGAAACATCAGCGTCGTCGATAACGAAGCCGTCTTCGAACCGGCGCGCGTCCTGATCGAAGGCGACGAAATCATCGAAAAACTGGACCGGGAAGTCGCCGATTTCCTGGATTCCGAAAAGAAAGCAGTTGCGCTTGGCCTACCCCGCCCGGCGCCTTTTTTTTCCCACAACTCGGCAAGCGCTTTAGCCTCAATGCCGGTATTCCCGGCTGAACCAACCGTCGCCGAAGCAAACGGCGAAACCGCACCCGCGGCGACCCCGCGACCGCGAAGCCGCGCCGACCGCGAAGCCGCCGTCTCCAGACGCGCACAGGCGCAACTCCAGTTCGGCGCCATCTCCGCCGCCGCAATCGCCGACAGCGTCAATCCATGCGCCTTCGCGACCATCATCATCCTCGTCGCCATGATGTCCAGCGCAAAACGGACACGGAAGGAAATCGTCGCCGTCTGCCTCGCCTTCACCTTTTCCGTCTTCCTCACCTACTTCGCCATCGGCCTGTTCCTCTATAAAGTCATCTCCATGATCAACGAACAGGGCGGATGGTTCCTTGTGGCGGCCGATATCATCTATTATATCGCATTCGCGATTTGCGTCGTCTTCGGCCTCCTCAGCCTGCGCGACGCCTACTTCCTGTTCTCGGGAAAAGCCGCCGAGGAAATGACGCTGAAGCTGCCGAAAGCATTCAAAAAACGCATCAACATCGCCATGGCAAAAGGCGTGCGCGCCCAATGGCTCGTGGTCGGAGTCTTCATCGCCGGAGTCACCGTCTCGTTCCTCGAAGCGGCCTGCACGGGACAGGTGTATCTTCCAACCATCATCTCCCTCGCCAAAATAAACTTCTGGCACTCGATAGGACTCCTCCTCTGGTACAACTTCCTGTTCATCGTGCCGCTCCTGATCATTTTCGGCCTGGTACTCCTGGGCGTGACCAGCGCGCAACTGGCCGATTTTTTCAAGAAAAACGTGGCATGGATACGACTGGCCCTGGGCCTCGTTTTCATCGCCATGGGCGCGGTCATCTGGTTCGAAATGTACTGGCCACCCGGATACCGGGGATAATATGAATATCCAACCCCGGCATGTGGCAATCATCATGGACGGCAACGGCCGCTGGGCCGAAGCCAGAAACAAACCGCGCGTGCTCGGCCACCGCGCCGGCGCGGAAACGGTGCGAACCATCACCGAACACTGCCGGAAACGGGGCGTCCCCTTTTTAACCCTCTACGCATTTTCCACCGAAAACTGGACAAGGCCGCAAGCGGAAGTGGACGCCTTGATGGAACTCCTCGCGTTCCACCTCGAAACGGAGCTTCCGACTTTTATCGACAACGATATACGGTTGCGTATTTTGGGCGATCCTGATAGGCTTTCACAAACGCTTCGCGATACAATCGAAAAGGCGGAAAAAACAACCGCCGAAAACCATTCATTGACATTGTCCCTGGCAATCAATTACGGCGGGCGGGACGAAATCGTCCGCGCTTGCCGCCGGATGCTCGCGAATATGCGGGAGCGCGGACAGAACGACGCAAACGCACTGAACGAAACGCTTCTGGCGAACGAACTGGACACGGCGGGAATGCCCGATCCCGATCTGGTCATCCGCACGGCGGGCGAACAACGATTGTCGAATTTCCTGATTTGGCAAGCAGCGTATGCCGAGTTCGTTTTTGTTAAAAAAACATGGCCGGATTTTTCAAACGACGATTTTGACGCCGCTCTCCGGGAGTTTGCCGCCCGGGTGCGGACATTCGGCGGGCCAAGCGGCGAAATATGACGGTGTTCCATGGTTCATTATGGGAGATGTAATGGCTGAGGAAACACGCGCCGGCACAAAAAAACGACCGACGCGCAATTTGATCCTGCGCGGCGGAAGCGCGTTGGCGGTGCTTGGGATGATTTACTACAGCCTGCATTGGGACGCGCTCAACAACGGTTCGTGGGCATGGTCTTTTCTGATCGCCGCCATGGGATTGTTGTGCCTTCGAGAATTCTACCGGCTTGCCCGCAACTCCGGCGTGCTGCCCTTCGCCATGGTCGGCTATGTGTCGGGGCCGGCGTGGGTGATTGCCCTCCAATGGGATTTGTCCGGCGGCGCAACGGCCGTGCTCGGACACAGCGCCTCGTGGCTCGTCTTCATCCTCGCCTGCGTCCTCGCCATGGCCCTGCAACTGACGCGGCGAACAAACGACAACGCACTGACAAACGTCTCGCTTACCATTTTCGGAATCGCCTATTGCTGCATGCTCCCCGCCGTAACGCTGTGCCTACGCCACCTGCGGCTGGGAAAATTCGGGTGGCCGATGGACGGGATCGAATTCGTCATCGTCTGCGTTTTCGTCTCCAAAGTCTCCGACGTCGGAGCGCTCCTCACCGGAAGCCGCTGGGGAAAACACAAACTCATCCCCCGGCTCAGCCCGGGAAAAACCTGGGAAGGAGCGTTGGGAGGATTGATCTTCAGCGTCGGTTTATTGCAGTTTATGGCGGCAACCAACCCCACCATGGCGCTGGCGAAACTCGGGTGGCATATGCTGCTTCTTTTATCGTTCCTCTTGGCCGGAGCCGGGTTGGCGGGAGACCTCATCGAGTCCGCTTTCAAACGCAACAGCAACCTCAAGGACGCCGGAGCGGGAGTGCCGGGGTTCGGCGGCATACTCGATCTGACCGATTCCATGATGATGGCTACACCAATTATGTATTTTTTCCTTGTCCTATGCGGCGCCGAATATGTACAATCGTGATTTTTCGAGCAGGATTCATACAGATTGCTCATAGTTTATACTATCGGCTTCCATGTGCTTCAGTGTTTTTCGACAGGCCTGTTTTTCCCATACTATGGTCGATATGGAAATGGCGTAGGCATGACTGAACGAAAAAGACGTCGTTCCCAAAACAACCATCTCCTTAGGGAGATCATGGAGCGTCTGCGGGATTATGAACCGGACGAGGTGGTGATCATATGCAATAAATTCCGCAGGCGGCGCAACATGCCGCCGTTGGAACACGACTTTCTCAATAAAATAATCCCGCCCGAATAAAGGCGGGATTATTTGCATTTTTGGCGTTTTTTGTGGAAGTTATCCAAACAATTCGGAATGACCGCCCAACCGGACAACACGGATAATCCCCGGCTCTTTACGGTACACAAGCAACAAATCGGGCCGGACATGGCATTCCCGAAAATCGCGCCATTCTCCGGCAAGGGCATGATCCCTATACCGTCCGGCCAGAGGGATATCGTCGCCAAGCGATTCGATAACCGCATTCAACTCAAGCAAAACATCCCGGCCGACTGAACGCCGCACCTTTTTAAGATCACGGGTGAACTTGGCGGTGAAGAGCACCTCTCTCATGTATCACCCAAAATCCGGTTTTTCAGATCGGCGCGGCGAACATGCTCTCCGTCCCCCGCACGAGCGTCCTCAAGCGCCTTGCGCGTCTCCGCATTCGGTATCGACGGTATGCTCTTCGCCTCAAGCGCCTGGTGCAAAAGCAACCGGACCCCGTCACTTGTCGAAAGCCCCATCCGCTTGAACAGCTTCGCCGCCCTGGCCTTGGTCCTGGTATCAATCCTCACTTGCAGCAATGAATCATTCGCCATTTTTCCGCCTCCATTTTGTAATGACATTGTACTCCATGATTGCAACGATAACAATATGTTCCCCCGCTTGCCGCCTCATCCGGATAAAGGCGGGATTTTTTTTGTGCACTTTCCACCCCCTTTGGCCGATAGAGAGGATAGACCCTCATTTTGACCGGAGGGGCGATCCGCCATGGATCATGCCCGGGGCGAATTGATTCCGGCAACGTTGCTCAAAGCGAATGCGCAAGGCGGCTCCCAATCGTTGCGCCAATACCAATTCGCCTTGAGTTTAGGATCAGGGAAGGCAACTTCATGAATCGACGCGGCACAACCATGCTTTTCATCATGCTCCCGGCCCTCTTCGCCGGAGCGGCGGCAGGATGCCTCCCAAGCACGCGCCAAGCGGCGACAGGCGTTCCCGCGCCGGCAATGACGCAAAATCCGGAAGACCGGCCCGGATACTGGCGAACGCAATACGAACGGAACCGACCGAACGCGCCCGAACAGTACGCCGTCTTCCCAACCCCTCCGAGAAACAACGGATTCGGAGAATTCGACGACGGACTCTACCGCGGACTCGACGCGCAACCGCCCCTGCCGGCATTGCCCTCGGAGACATTCGGATCCGCCGCCATGATTCGCCCCGGCATCGGCATAACCGCCGCGTCCGGACAGACGCCGCCTTCGATACCGCCGATGCCCGAACGCTTCGCCGCCAATCCGACAGCCCTTCCGCAACCGGGAATCAACACGGGCGATCATTTTTATCCCGTCGAACAACTGGTCTACGGCGGCGACAACGGCGAACTCGACAAGCCGGAAAACTACCGGCTGATGCCGAAGGACTCCATCACCCTTGCCGTCCGCGATCACCCGGAATTCTCCGCCCAACTGGAAATCCAGCCCGACGGCACCGTCCGCATACCAAACGCGCACGACGTCGTCCGCCTCCGCGGCCTGACCACGGACGAAGCGGCGGAACAACTCCGCCAAACCATCGCCGTCTACATCAACGGACCGTGCGAAGTGCGCGTGCAAACAAACCGCGCGCGCGGCGGTTATTATTATGTCTTTGGCGAAGTCAAACAACCGGGACGCTTCCCCATGGGAATGGAGCCGGTTAAACTCTCCGAAGCCGTCCTCGCCGCAAATTGGGAAGCAAACCCCGCCCGCCGGGATATGGACGGAGATGAACTCAGCCCCTCGTTCCCCGCCGCGTACCCGCGCGGTTCGTTCCAGACCCCCGCCCTCGCCGACCTGGCGCGGGTGGCCTTGATAACGCCGCACCGCAGCCAGCCGGTACGGACCGTACATGACGTCCGCTCGGCCCTCTTCGGCATAACGGCAAACGATCCGATCATTCGCCCCGGTCAGGTTGTCGTCGTGCCGTCCCTGGCGGAAGGGCGAAACGCGGGGCTCGGACATGCGAATCCGCCCGCCGGCATACAGCCCGGATTCAGCTACAACGATGCGCCGAACCGACTGCCGGAATTCGGCGCGAAACCGAACTATCCGGCCGGCAATTCGGACTGGATATACACCATGCCGACCCAACCCGATCCCGAACCGGAAATGGAGGACTACTCCCTCTCCCCGGTCGAAGCAAACATGGCCGCCGCCTACGCGACCGCCACCACAGCGTCCAACGCCGATTTTCAGCGCCATATAACCGTGGAAGGACCGAATCCCGTATACCTCAATCCCGGCGAACAGATTCCCCCGATCGAACCGCCGCCGGAAGAAATTCAGGAAATGCCGCCGCCGGAAACGCAACGAAGGAAAATAATCCGCTCCGGCAGCCGAAACGGCGAAGCAAACGGCTGGGCGAAAGGATTGTAATGAAGACACGGCACATACACATGAGGGACGACGCACCGGCAAAGGGAGACGGATAGTGCCCCATACCACGAACCAATCCAGGTTCAGCCCGGCGTATCTGGCGTCGAAACACGCCGGAACGCTGTTTCTTTGCCTTGCGCTCGGCTTGTGCGCGGGCGTGTTCTGGCGTACGTTGGTACAGCCCACGCGCTACCGGTCGGAAGCGGACGTGTTCTACAACCTTTCCCACGAATCAACCGACACGTCCTTCGGATGGGAACAAAAAATCCAGGCATGGAATACGCTCCCGTTCAATCAACAGGATCGGGATCTGCTCGGCTCAAACCTGCGCTTTCTGGTCAAACTCGCCGCAACCTCGCACGCCGAACCGGATACCGACAGGTTCACCGACGAACTCGCGTCGCTTGCGCCGAGACGGCTGTATTCAACCGCGTTTCTCCCGAACAGCATCGCGCGGTTCGGTCCGTCCTTCACCGTGACGCGAAGCGATTTCGCCGCCAACCTCGACTTCCAAACGCTCGCCCTCGTCATCGCCGACCTCGATCCGCCGGGCGATGCACAGGAATGGAACTTCAGCTTTTTCCACGAAGATCACGCCGTTACCATGGAGGACAGCCTGATTGTCCGGCCCGATCACAATGATCGATACTTCCGGGTTTTCTACTATCTATACAACATCACACAACCAAAACGCCGCATGATCACGCCGGAGGAAGCATGGCGCGTCGCCGTCGACGAAGTCGCCGACCGACTCGACCGGGAAGCGCAATTCCCCGGAGGAGGAGGCTTCGGCCATGCCGCAAAACGCGAACTCGTCCGCGAATTCGCCGCACTGCCGGTCCTCGCCGCCAACAGCCTCTACCACGCGTTCTCCTGGTCGCACGGCGATACCGATTTCCGACAACAAACCGAACTCTGGGCATGGCGCTGGCAAAACGCGGTCGCCATTTCCGCAACCATGCGCGACGCCGCCTCCGGTTCGCTCGCCGCCGGAATGACGCTCGATCTCCATCCCATCGCATTCCCGCGCGACACCATGATGACGCGCATTCCGCCGCTGGTCGTCTCCTCACTGCTTGCCTATATTGAAAAACAGGAAACCCCGGCGGTCCGGCCCGACCCCGTTCCCGTTCCCGTTCCGCAGCCCGAACCCGCCGCGCAACCGGAAGAGGAAACTCCCGAAGTCGCCATCGTCGACGTCCAGCCGGTCGTTCCAACCCGCACCCTGCCCGAAAACACCGTCATCGACAGGGAAGCGGAACGGCTGCGCGCCGAAAACATCCTGTTCTCCGAAGCAAAACTGCGACAGACGCGCATCGAACGCGAAGCCGCAATCCGGCTCCTCGACACGCTCCGGGAACGGGACAAGATCCTCGCGGCGGACCTCCGCTCCGCCCGCGACCGCGCGGAACGCCTGGCCGACAGGCTCGAAACGATACGGACATTCGTTCCGGCGCCGGACCATTCCGTCCCAGTGGAAACGGCGCGGCTTCAGGAAAGCCGCGACGCCGTCCGCGCGCGCCTCGCCGAACTCCTCCTAACCTGCACGGAAGAACATCCCTTTGTCCGCAAAGCGCGCCGCGACCTGGCCGCAATCGAACAAACGCTCGCAGAACTCGAGCCGGACCAGGCGGCGGAACAGGCGGCGGAAGATCGCGAAACCCGCATCCGCGCCGCGCATATGGAATGGGAAACAGCGGATATCGCCGCGAAAAACCTGGAAGAACGCCGCCGACGCACATCGGGCGAAATCCAAAACGCCGCCCGCGCAATCGAAGCGCTTGAACAAACCCTGATCGAAATGGACAGGGAGCTTGTCGCATTGCAGGCCGCACCCGCCCCGACCATGCCGGCTCCCGAACCCGTCGTTTTGCCCGTTACAGCGCCGCCGCCGCCCGAACCGGCGAAACAGCCCGAGCCCGCCGCACCGGCATCGGCGGAAAGCGACTACGCCGTCATTCAGTTCGCCGCCGTGCCGCAACGCATCTCCATGTTCGCAACCACGCCCTCATGGGAAGCGCCGATCATCGGAGCATTGGCGGGCCTGGCGCTTGGCTTGCTGTACAGCCTGTTCAGGGAATTGACGGCCCGCCGCTTCAGCACGTTCGGCGAAGCGCAACGCATGATGCCTTTCCGGGCGCTCGCCGCATTGCCGGCATTCGACGCCAAAACCGTTCGCGCCGCCGCCGCGGGAATGCAAGGCAATTTGTACGGGAAAAAAGAGGGATCGCTCGTCTTCATTCCCGCATCCGTGGAAACAACGGAACCGAAACCCGCTGCCCGACGCGGAAAAATAATGCCGGCAAAAAAACACATCCCCCTTTCCGGATGGGCGTTCGGGCTTCTTTTCCTCGGATGCGCCGCACTCGTGTACATGGCCGGAATGCCGCTCCTTGAACCGACCTTCCGCCTGCACAGCGACATCAACCTGCCGCCCGCCGGCGCATACGACGTTCTCGGCGCGGCCGCGACAGACGCATGGGGAGAAAACCCGTGAGCACAGACAAGGCATTCGACAACCTGATGCACAAAAAAGCGCTGGCGATTCCCATCGCGCAACGGAATGATTCGCCCGAAGAAGGGTTCCGCCGCCGGGATTCCCGGGACGACCTCGACGAAGAAACGCTCCAGGTCAATCTGGTCGACGACCGCCCGGGCGATTATCATCCCAGGGGCGATACGCACCACGACTCGGAACGCGGCGTGTACAACAGGCAAACCGAAACGGATCTCGAACCGGTGGAAGTCGACGATACGCGGCGCCACACCGGTTCGCAACGAATCCGCATGGTCGGACGCGACGCTTCGCACCATGACGCATACCTCGACGACGAGATGGAACAATATACCGAAGCGGCCGAAGTGGAAAGCGGCGAAAACCAGGGACTGGAGTGCGCGCGGCGCGTACAGCGCTTCGCCTATCTGCCCCTCGCCGGAATGGAGGCATTCGAAAGCCAGGCCCGCGACATGGCGACGCAACTGGCCTCGGCCAACCCCGATGCCGCCTCCCTCGCCATCACCAGCCCCACCCGGGGCGTCGGCAGAACCGAACTCGCCATCCGGCTCGCGCTCGCAATTGCCAAACGGGTAGGCCACCGCGTCCTCCTGGCCGACATGGACGTCAGGAAACCCGCAATCGCGGCGCGCCTCGGACTGTCAACAAAGTACTTCACCACAACCGACGTCCTGCGCGGCTCCTGCCAACTCGGAGAAGCGCTGGTCGCAAGCATTGAAGACGACCTCTACGTTCTGCCCGCGCGCACCATAGATCGCGACGGCGACGAGGTTCTCGACCGGCGGCAGGTGGAAGCAATGCTCCTCGACATGCACCAGACCTTCGATTTCGTCATCATCGACTGCGGTCCCGCCGCGCAGGCGGACGCAATAGTCGTCTCTCGCCACGCCGGAGCCGTCGCCATAGCCGGACGCTGCAACATGACCTCGGCTCCCGCCATGCGGCAAGCCGCGCACAACCTGTCCGCCGTCGGAGCAAAAATCGCCGGCATGTTCGTCATTGGGGCGTAAATGATTCATACCTCGCACTGGGGACTGTCGTTTCCTCCTTTCGCCAACGACAACCGGGCCGAAACCTTCGTCCCCACCCGTTCCGCCTCGCTGGCGATCGCAAGACTCCGCTATTCCCTCGGCACGGGAATGGGCGCGTCCGCCCTGTTCGGCGAACCCGGCGTCGGAAAAACCCGAATCGTCCGCCTCATCCTCGCGGAATTCGCCGCCGCAAACTGGCTGACCGGCTATATGCCAAGCCCGGCGGGCGGAGCGCGCGACATCCTCGCCGCCCTCAGCCCGTCAACCGCAAAAACCGTTCCCGAACGCTCCACCGGCCTTCCGGAACTCCAACACTTCATCCAGCGCCGCAACCAAACAAGGCAACCGGTGCTCCTGGCCGTCGACGATGTCCAGACCGCGCGCGGACCGGATTTTCTGGAAACAATCCGCACGCTCCTCAACCTGGACGACAACGGAATAAAAGCCTTCTCCATTCTTTTGGCCGGCCAGCCAAACATGGAAAAACGGCTGGAAACGGCAAGCGGCTTCGACACCCAGCTCCTCGTGCGGGCCGTGCTGGAACCGATGACCGACGAAGAAGCGAAATTCTATATTCTCGCCCGCCTGAAAGCGGCCGGCAGCCACCAGGGCATTTTCACCAAACACGCGGCCGAACGCGTCGCGACCCTGGCAAAAGGAAATCCGCGACAAATCAACCGGCTGTGTGAACTGGCCATGGTCGTCGCCTACGGGCTGGAAGCGGAGAAAATCGGACCCGACATCGTCGATATGGCGGCGGCGGATCTCGACATGATTCCGTCCGACGACAGCGCATTCCTCCCCTGGCCGCATCCCGCGCCGAAGACGGAAGCGGAACCGAAAGAGGAAAAAGACACGGAAGACATTCTTGCCGCCTTGACGGCGAACGACAGCACGAAATAATACGGTATCGGCACTTATGCCTATCAGGAGGAACACGTGGCAAAAAGAACTCTCAGCTACAAAGATGCGGGCGTCGATATCGACACGGCGAACGAACTGGTCGGCGGCTATCTGAAAATAGTCAAATCAACGTACAACTCCGGCGTCATTAAAAACGACGGCGGTTTCGGCGGGTTGTTCCGGTTGCAAGGAGCGACCGGGCTGTTCGCCAAACGCTGGCGCGACCCCGTCCTCGTATCGGGCACGGACGGCGTCGGCACCAAATTGAAAATCGCCTTCATGATGAAAAAACACGACACGGTCGGCATCGATCTTGTCGCCATGAGCGTCAACGACGTTCTGGTGCAAGGCGCCGAACCCATGTTCTTTCTCGACTACGTCGGCATCGCCAAAGCGGACAAAAAAGTCCTCCTCGACATCGTCAAGGGCGTGGCCGACGGATGCAAACAGGCCAACTGCGCGCTTCTCGGCGGCGAAACGGCGGAACTGCCCGGACTCTACGCCAAAGGCGAATACGACCTCGCCGGGTTCGCCGTCGGCGTTGTCGAACGAAAACACCTGCTCGACGGAAGCCGGGTCGAGGCGGGCGACATCCTGATAGGACTCCCCTCGTCCGGCCTTCATTCGAACGGCTATTCGCTGGCGCGAAAAGCGCTCCTCGAAAAAGGCAAACTGAAATTGTCCTCCAGGCCGGCGGACCTCGGCCGCACCCTCGGCGAAGAACTGCTCCGCCCGACCCGAATCTACGCGAAACCCGTCCTCGCCGCCTTCGCCGCCCGCAAAACACGGAAACACATTCGCGCCCTCGCCCACATCACCGGCGGCGGCCTGCTCGAAAACGTGCCGCGCGTGCTCCCGAAAGACCGCGACGCCGTTTTCAACCTCGACGCCTGGGAAGTGCCGCCCATTTTCAAGATGATCCGGAAAACCGGCAACGTCGCCGACAACGAAATGTTCCGCGTCTTCAACATGGGCCTGGGCATGATCATGGCGACAACCCCGGCGTCGGTCGGAACGGTCCTCGACGCATTGAAAAAAGCCGGCTGCAAAGCGTCCGTCGTCGGACGCATCGCGGAAGGAAAGAAGCGGGTGCGTCTGGTGTAGGAAACGCCGTCCGCGACAAACCAACACCCACGGCGCCCAATGCCTCGCACG
>DAIPJX010000054.1:0-11967 GCA_036770065.1 Planctomycetota bacterium | reverse complement strand
GCGGGCCGGGACTTTTTTATGGAAAGTTGCGGGCGCTCTTGATAAAATTTTTCCTTCGTTTTATGTTGCCCGATGAAAGAAAGGGATATGCATGCTCATTGACGCCAAGGAAACCATGGCGTTGGCGGAAATGCTGCGCATTCGGTTATCCGACGATGATGCGCAAAGGTTCTCCAGCGACATGTCGTCCATTCTCGAATATGTCAAACAGCTCGATCAACTGGACGTCTCGAACGTTGATCCGGTCGGCGTCGGTTCCGCGGGCTATGCCGAACTTCGCGACGACATTCCCGGCGAATCGCTTTCGATTGGGGATCTTGAAATGCTGTCCGGCGGGCTGTTCGACAGCCAGTTGGGCGCTTTTGTCACCAAGCCGATTTTTTCCCAAGGGCAGAAATAACATGACGATTGATCACGAACAATTCGCCCGCATGACGCTTGAAGACGCGGCCAGGGGCGTTATTTCCGGCGAGTGCTCGGCATCCGATCTGGTTGAGGCGTCCATACGGAGAATGGATGTTTTCGAACCGGTCGTCAATGCCGTCATCACCCGAAACGACGATGCGGCCCGGGCGCGGGCGCTGGAAAACAACATTCCCCAGGGCGTTCTCCTGCCCGGCCTTCCGGTTGCCGTCAAGGACAACATGATGACGCGCGGACTCCGGTCCACCTGCGGGTCGAAAATGCTTGACAATTTCATCCCGCCCGCAAACGCGCATGCTGTCGACAAGACGCTCGAAGCCGGAGCGATTATCAGCGCCAAGACCAACATGGACGAGTTCGCCATGGGCACGACCGGCGAAAACTCCGCCTACGGCCCGACCCGGAATCCGTGGAACACGGGCCGCGTTCCCGGCGGCAGTTCCAGCGGCAGTGCGGCGATTGTCGCCTACGGCGGCGCGCCGGCGGCGCTCGCCAGCGACACGGGCGGTTCCATCCGCCAACCCGCCGCCTTCTGCGGCGTCGTCGGCATGAAGCCGACCTATGGCCGCGTTTCCAGAAGCGGCTGCGGCGCGCTCGCGTCCAGCCTCGATCAGATTGGCCCCATCACCAGAACCGTTCGCGACAACGCATTGATGATGGATATTCTCACCGGCCACGACAAGCTCGATTCGACGTCCGCCAAACAGGCCGATTCGGCCGCGCCCTGCCATCCGACCGTGGAGGACGGCGTCAAGGGACTGAAAATCGGATTCGACCCCTCGCTTCTTGAACGCGACGGCATCGCCCCCGTGCAGGCCGACGCCGCCAGGAGAATGGTGGACGTGTGCCGCGCCGGCGGAGCCGACATAGTCGAAGTCGGCATTCCCCTGCTCGAATACGGCGTCGCCGCCTATTACATTCTCTGCTTCTGCGAAGCCAGCGCCAACATGACCCGCTTCGACGGCGTGCGCTACGGCGTCCGGCGCGGCGACGGCGATTTGTGGGACGTGTTCAAAACAACCAGGGGCGACGGATTCGGCGACGAAGTCAAGCGCCGCATCATGCTTGGATCGTACGCATTGTCCAGCGGATACTATGACGCGTATTACCTCAAGGCTTGCCGCGTGCGCCGGTTGTTCATGCAGGAATTCGGCAAGATTCTCGACTCGATCGACGCGCTCGTCATGCCGATCTCGCCGCAGCCGCCGCGCAAGCTGGGCGAACAGTGTTCGGTTCTGGATGCGTATTTGGGCGATATTTTCACCCTTTCCGCCAACCTGACCGGTTTGCCCGCCCTCGCCTTCCCCGTCGGCGCGGCGGACGGCCTGCCCACGGGCGTTCAGGTCATGGGCCGGGCGTTCGGCGAAAACATTCTGTACCGCGTCGCCAGGGAAGCGGAGAAGAACACCCGTCTCGACGATGCGCCCTGGACATTGAAAGCGCCGGAGGGTCCGAAATGAGCGCGGCCGACAAATACGAAACCACTATCGGGGTGGAAGTGCACGTTGAACTCGCCACCGCGACCAAGATGTTCTGCTCCTGCCTCAACGCGCCGCAGGACGTGCCGATGAACCACGCCACCTGCCCCGTGTGCCTTGGCCTGCCGGGCGCGTTGCCGGTCATCAACCGCGAAGCGGTACGTCTGGGCATTCGCGCGGCGTTGGCGCTCAATTGCCAAATAAACGAGGTCATCTGGTTCGAGCGGAAAAATTACATCTATCCCGACTTGGTCAAGGGCTACCAGATTTCCCAATACGAGCAGCCGCTCGGGGAATGGGGGCACATCAACATTATCGGGGACGACGGCAACGAAAAGAAAATCACCATTCGCCGCACCCATCTCGAGGAAGACACCGCCCGCCTTATCCACACGGACGGACAAACGCTCGTGGACGCCAACCGGTCGTCCGCGCCGCTGATGGAAATCGTCACCGAACCTGTCATCAAGTCCGCCCGCGAAGCGGAAGAGTATGTCAGAAAGCTTCGCGCCGTTCTCGTCTACAACGGCATTTCCCGTTGCCGCCTGCAGCGGGGCGAGATGCGCGTCGAAGCCAATGTCTCCATTGCGCCCAGGGGTTCGAAAACGCTGGGCGTGCGCACCGAAATCAAGAACCAGGCCGGATTCAATCACATGCGTTCCGCTGTCGAGTACGAAGTCAGGCGCCATGCGGAGGTGATTGAAAGCGGCGGAACACTCGTGCAGGAAACGCGCGGCTGGGACGACGTCAACCAGCGCACGTTCCCCCAGCGTTCGAAAGAGGACGCGCACGACTACCGCTATTTTCCCGAGCCGGATTTGCCGCCCGCCCGCATCGCGCCGGAGTGGATCGAGAATGAAAAATCGACCATGCCCGCCGTGTACGAAACATACATCGAGCGGTTGCGCGAAAGCGGCCTGGCCGATACGGACATCGACGCGTTGTCGAGAAACGACGCGCTGGGCTTTCTCCGCATGGCCGCCGAGACGCAGCCGGACAAAACGGACAAAACGGTTCTTCTGGCCAAGCGTCTCGTAAAAGACGTGTTTTCGCTGGTCAACTCCACCGGCGTGCCGCTGGACGAGGCGAAGCTTGCGCCCGCCGGATTTTCCCAGGCCGCGTTCCTTCTGGAGGAAGGCCGGATCAACGGCGAAGGATTCCGCAAAGTTTTGGAAAAGTTGTACAGGGACGGCGGCCTTGCCGAGCCGGCCGCGAAAGAACTCGATCTTCTTATCGAAAAGAACGACGACGCGGTCAAGGCGGCTATTGGCAAGGTGCTCAGGGACGCCGCTCCGATGGTGGCCGAATACAAGGCCGGAAAAGCGGCGGTCAGGAACGCCATTTTCGGCCGGGTCATGAAGGAACTGAACAAAAAGGGCGACCCCAAGGCGGTCGGCGCCATGCTCGACGCCGAACTTGGGCCTCCCGGCAATGGATGATCGATGCTGGCGATTCTGGATTATGATGCGGGAAATATGGAGAGCGTTCGCTTGGCGTTGCGCCATGTCGGCGGCTCGCCCGTGTTTGTCCGTACGGCAACGGAAGCGGAACCCGCGGAACGCATTGTTTTTCCCGGCGTCGGTTCCGCCGCGCACTGCATGCGAAACATTCGCGAGCGCGGTTTTGACGGATTGCTTAAGCGCGCGATAGCCGGGGGAAAACCGGTGCTGGCGATTTGCATCGGCATGCAGCTTCTTTTCGAACAGTCGGACGAAGACGGCGGCATTTCGGCGCTGGGCATTCTGCCCGGCCGCGTCGTGCGGTTCATGCCGCGGGAAAACGGAGCGCGCGACAAAGTCCCGCATATGGGCTGGAACCATGTCGCCATGCCGCGCCCGCATCCGTTGTTGGCGAATCGCGAAGCGGGCGGGGATTTTTACTTTGTCCATTCGTACCATGTCTCGTTGTCCCGGGACGGCAAGGCGTCGGACGCGGTGTACGGAACAACCGGGTACGCGGGCGTTTGTTTTCCGTCCATGGTCGGCAAGGGTTCGCTGTTCGCCGCCCAGTTCCATCCGGAAAAAAGCGGCGAGGCGGGACTGGCCCTGCTTGCCCGTTTTTTGGAATGGGACGGCGGACCATGTTGATGAAACGCTTGATAATATGCCTTGACATCAGGAACGGCATGGTGACAAAAGGGGTCAAGTTCGCCGGCAACGCCGATATCGGCGACCCAGTCGCCCTGGCACGGAAATACTACGAAGACGGCGCGGATGAAATGGTCTTTTACGACATCGCCGCCTCGGCTGAAAACAGGCCCATAGACATCGATATGGTACGACGCGTCGGAGAGCAGATTTTCATACCGTTCACGGTGGGCGGCGGGCTTGGCTCGCTCGCCGATATGCACCATGCTCTTCGCGCCGGAGCCGACAAGGTATCGCTTAATTCCCTTGCCGTGTCCAATCCGGACATTATCCGGGAAGGCGCGCGCGAGTTCGGCAATCAATGCATTGTCCTCGGCCTTGACGCCAAACAGCGCGGGGGCGACTGTCGTTTTCCGTCCGGGTATGAAGTCGTTATCCGGGGCGGGCGCACGCCGGCCGGCATGGATGCGGTCCAGTGGGCGCGGCGCGCGGCGGAGTTGGGCGCCGGCGAAATTTGCCTGAACTCAATCGACGCGGACGGCGCGCGGGACGGGTATGATTTGGACATTACCCGGCAGGTGGCGGAGGCGGTGCCGGTGCCGGTGATTGCTTCGGGCGGAGCGGGCGACATCCGCCATGTGCGGGACGCGTTCACGGCGGGACAGGCCGACGCGGCGCTCATCGCATCGATGGCGCATATCGACGGCCGTTCGTGTCGAGACATGAAAGCGGAACTCCGCGGGTACGGCGTTCCGATGAGGAACTAATGACGACGGGGCGGGGACATATTCCCCGCCCCGCTTTTTTGCCGCGGGACAGAGGGACGGGAGACACATATGAGTGATCTGATGAATGCGTTGCTGGATTTGAACGGGATCGACCGGAAAATCGTCCGTGGCAAATTGCATTTGCAGGAAGTGATGAAGACGGTCGCCAATCAGGAAAAAAAGCTGGAGGATGTGCGCGCGCAGGCTCGTAAATACGAGGAGGCGATCAAGGAAAAGGCCTTGGGGGCCGATCGCGTGAATATGGAAATGCGCACCGCCGAATCCGAAGCCGCCGAACAGGAAAAGAAGCTCAAAAGCATCAAGAACCAGAAGGAATTCCGCATTGTTTCCGACCGGATCAAGGATTTGAAAATTCAGGCGGACGAACACGAAAGCGCCGTCCTCTCCACCATGGAGGAGTTGGACAAGCTCCGCGAGCAGGTCGCCGCCAGCCACAGCCAAATCGGCGAGGAGGATCTCAAGCTGACGTCGGTCAAGCAGCAGGCGCAGGAGGATATCAACGGAATCAAGGCCAAGCACGCGCTTCTTCTCGAAGAGCGCCAGGCCGCGGTCCAGCGGGTTTTGTCCATCGACGGTTCCGCCTACGACGCCTACGACATGGCCTTGAAGCGCACCAAGGGCGATCCGATTGCCGAGATGACCATGGACGGCATTTGCCAATCCTGTTTCCGCCGGCAAAATTCCAACGTCATGAACATCGTCCATATCGGCGTTGACGTCAAAAGCTGCCGTTGCCAGGGTTGCGGTCGCATTTTATATGTCAAGAACAACAACGAGGACGCCGAGGAACAATAACCATGACCAGCGCTCCCAAAGGCATGCGCCTGCATATCGGCGTTTTCGGACGGCGCAATGCCGGCAAGTCGACTCTTGTCAATTTGGTTGCGGGGCAGGATGTGAGCATTGTCTCGCCCACGGCGGGCACGACCACCGATCCTGTGGAAAAATCGATGGAGTTTCTTCCGCTCGGTCCGGTTGTGTGGATTGACACCGCCGGGATGGACGACGAAGGCGATTTGGGCAAAATGCGCAGCGCCAAGGCGCGGAGCGTCGTCGATCGCGCCGACCTGGCGCTTATCGTGCATCATCGCGAATGGGGCGCATTCGAACAGGAGCTGTACGAAACGTTTTCCGCGCGAAACGTGCCCGTCATTATCGTGCGCAACAAAATCGACATCGAAGGCGAAAGCGCGCCGTCGTCGTCATCCCTTCCCGAAGGGGTTCCCGTCGTTCCCATGGCCGCTTCGTCGGGAAGCGGGCTGGAAGCGTTGCGGCAAGCCGTTCTCGCCGCCGCGCCGGCGGAGTTTGTCGAATCGCCCGCAATTCTCCGCGATCTCGTTCCGGAGGGGAGCTGCGTCGTTCTCGTCACTCCCATCGACAGGGAAGCGCCGAAAGGGCGGCTGATTCTGCCGCAGGTGCAAGCGATTCGGGATTTGCTGGACGGCGGTTGTTACGCTGTCGTCACGAAAGAGACGGAACTCGCGAAAGCGCTGGACGCGCTCAAACGTCCGCCCGCGCTGGTCGTCACCGATTCGCAAGCGTTCACAGCGGTGGCGAACGTGGTTCCGCCCGAGGCGCCGCTGACCGGATTCTCTGTTTTATTCGCCCGGGCCAAGGGCGATTTGACCACCTTTGCCAAGGGTGCGGCCGCAATCGAAACACTCAGGGACGGCGACGCCGTTCTCGTTGCCGAGTCGTGCACGCATCACCGGGAAGACGATGATATAGGCAGGGTCAAGCTGCCCGCGCTTATCCGCAAAAAAAGCGGGGCCGATGTGGAGTTCGCGTTTGTTTCGGGCCATGATTTTCCGTCCGATTTGGCGCGGTATGCTCTGGTTTTGCATTGCGGCGCCTGCATGACCAATCGCCGCGCCGTTCTTGCCCGTCAGGCCGCCTGCACCGCGGCGGGCGTTCCCATTGTCAACTACGGCATTGCCATCGCTTATTGCCTGGGGCTTCTGGAACGGGCTCTCGGACCGTTTCCCGCCGCATTGGAAGCATTCAGAAAGGCCCAAAGTATCTGATATGGAAAGCACCGGTTGCATCCGCCCGCTCACTATCGGCGGTCTTACATTGGAAAACAATCTTGTCCAGGCGCCGCTTGCCGGTTATTCGTCAATGCCGTTTCGCCTGCTTTCGTGGCTGCTTGGCAGGCCCGGTTTACTTGCGACTGAAATGATTTCGGCGAACGCGCTTCGTCAGGGTTCGGACAGTCAGGAGCAGTATCTGGTTCAGGCTCCCGGCGAAGGGCCGGTGTGTTATCAGATTTGGGGCGCCGACCCGGACGCAATAGGCTATGCCGCCGCCAAAGTGACGGAACGCGGCGCTGCGACGGTGGATCTCAATTGCGGCTGTCCGGTGCGCAAGGTTCGCGCCGCCAACTCCGGTTCGAAGTTGATGGAAGATCCGCTGCTTATTGGCCGTTTGGTCCAGGCGATGCGGAAAAATACAGCGCTGCCTGTCTCTATCAAAATTCGCGTCGGCACGGCTCCCGACCGGTTCAACGCGGTTGAGATAGCCAAAATCGCCCAGGCCGAAGGCGCCGACTGGATAACCGTTCATGGCCGTCACGCGAAAGAATCGTACGGCACGCCGTGTCGGTATGACGAGATTTCCCGTGTGGTGCAGGCGGTTGATATTCCTGTTGTCGGGAATGGCGACGTTCGTGACGGCAAGACGGCGGAGACGATGTTTCGCAGAACGGGCGTAGCCGGGTATATGGTTGGGCGCGCCTGTATGGGGTATCCGTGGGTTTTTGATCGGATCAAGACGGAATGCGCCGGCGCATTGTACGAACAGCCGCCGCTTTCGGCGATTGGCCAGGTGATTTTGCAACACCATGATTTGTTGGTGGAGTTGTTGGGCGCCGAGCGCGCGATCCGTCATTGCCGCAAGCTTGGTTCGTTTTATTGCAAGTCGTTTTCCGGCGCCAGGGAATTTCGCAACCAGCTTAATTTCTGCCATAGTCGCGAGGAATTGGCGGAACTGGTACGCCAGTATTTTGATCGCGACGGCATGGTCCAGCGCTACTGATTGTCAAATAAAAAAACCGGTCCGGCGAAAAGCAGCTCCTTCCCGCCCAGCCGTTCGACTTGGAACTTGAACCCGCCTTTCTCCGGATCGGTTTTTACCCGGCGGTACGTTGTGCGCGAAATGACGAGGCATACAGTACGCCAAGCAAGAAAGAACGCCCGCTCCAAAGAGCAGGCGTTCTTTCTTGCATACAGCAAAACCGCGTTTTCCATACCATCCCTCTTATTTGAGGTTATAGTTGGTATTCTGAATCGAGGCCGTGTTGGTGTTGTAGGTATTGGCCTGCAAACGCCACACCATGGTCGCGGGAGACTTGAGAACGCGACGGGTAATGGTTTCCTGCTTCTGCGGAATTTCCTGAGTGGCAAAGCTCGGGGCCTTGGTCTCAACCAGAACCGGAACCGTCTGGCTGCGGGCTTCAACCGGAGTCCACTGAACGCGGGCCGGAGCGGCAACAACCTGCGACTGATAGGTGGCGGTCTTGGCCGGGACGCGAACTTCACGAACCTGAGCCGGCTTCACAACCTTGCGGACCATGACCTGGCTCTTGCGAGCGGCAACCGGAACACGCTTTTCCTGCGCGTCGGCAACCAATTCCTTGGTGATGACGTCACGGTACTTGGCGGGCGATTCGGAAACAGTCCAGCAAAGATTGCCGTCATCACAGGCAACACGCTGGAAAGACTTGCGGGCCGGCTCAACAACCAAACGCTTCGGAACGTCGCGGAACTGGGCGGGAATGATGGAGATCTGCTCGTAGGCGGGGCAGATTTCCACTTCCATCGGGACGTCTTCGAACTGCGGCGGAATCACCTCAAGAACAACATACTCTTCCTGGCAGGTGTAGGTGTTGGGCTTGGCCTGCATCTGGGCGGGAACCACCTGGCCGGTACGATAGGCCGGAATGCACGGGATAACTTCGTTCTTGGTGGAATATTCACCCGGAACCGGGACCTGGAAGGTCGCGGGAGCGCGAACGGTGACCGTTTCGGTAACATTATCATACACCGCGGGCTTCTGGATCAAGCACCAGGACAACCCGGGAGGCGCTGGCGGCATCGGCTCGCCTTCCCGGAACGGAACTTCATCACCGGGCGCTGCGGCCATGGCCACGCCCGACATGGCAAACGCCATTATTGCTGACAGGAACAAACCTTTACGCATTTTCTCCTCCTTCATTAAATAAACGTACGCTCAGACTACTGCGATATTTTACCGGACTACAACTCGCCTTCCCGCATCCGATAATCCAGCTTTGTAGCCAGATACCTAATCCAAGATTTCACATGGAAAGGCAGGGTATGTCAAGCAAAAAATCCGAAAACCCCCATGTACGGCGAACCGCCCCGTCCCGGAATTTAACGCTTCCTTCCGGCATTTCTCAACCGCACCTTCCCTCTGTGGATAACTGTCAAGAAAATTAACGCCTCCCACAAGTATCAATAAACCTCCAAACAAACTTATGAGCGAATTCATCGCTATCTAATAAACGTTCAATGGGATGGAACAAACCTAATGTCTTTATCGACCAATACGCCACGCTTCTGACGAACTTCTTTCCCAAAATCACTATTTTTACAAAAAATACATAAACAATAATGTCGCAATAAGGCTCCGATACCCCAAACGGAACACATCCAAAGAAAGAGCGTCGGACCGTCCACATTCAACATACGCGGCATTTTTTCGTTGTCAACCCGGATTTTGCCGTATAATTGAACCTACGAGAATCTTTTCCAGCCATACATGGCGACATGAAAAGGAGGCAAAACAATGCGAAAAAATCTGATGCCCAATATCGATTGGGTCGGGGCAATAGACTGGAACGTCCGCGACTTCCATTCATACACCACGGAACGCGGCGCAACCTATAACGCCTACCTGATCCGCGACAAGGAAAACACCTTGGTGGATGCGGTGAAAGGACCGTTCTTCGACCGGTATTTCAACCAGGTGAGCGAACTGGTCGACCCGGCTTCGATCAAATACCTGATTTGCAATCATGCCGAGCCGGATCATTCATCCGGGCTGCCGCAAGCGGTCAAAGCGTTTCCCAACGCCAAACTCGTCGCCGACAAAAAATGCCGCGACACCGTCGTCAAATATTTCGGCGGCGAAGACTGGCCGTGGCATATTGTCAAAACAGGCGATTCGATCAACATCGGCTCGCGAACGCTTCAATTCATCGAAACGCCGATGGTGCACTGGCCCGATTCCATGTTCACCTATTCGGTCGAGGATCAAGTTCTCTTTTCCATGGACGCGTTCGGCCAGCACATCGCGTGCGCGGCCCGCTTCGACGACGAAATCGACCTGTCCATCATCATGGAAGAGGCGAAAACATACTACGCCAATATCGTCGTTCCCCGGAATGCGGCGGTACAACGCACACTGGCCGCGGCAAAAGACCTTCCGATCAAAATGATCGCGACCTCCCACGGCGTGATTTGGCGAAAACACATGGCGGACATCGTATCCGCCTATCAAGACTGGAGCGCGGGCAAAGTCAAGGCAAAGGTCGCCGTCCTGTATGATTCGATGTGGGAGAGCACCGGAAAAATCGCCGAAGCAATCGTTTCCGGCGCCGATGTCGAAGGCGTCTCTTCCGTCATGCTGCATGTGCGCCATAACAGTCTGACCCGCATTGCAACCGAATTCATGGACACGGCGGCGTTCGCGTTCGGCTCGTCCACATTGAACAACCTGCTCATGCCTGCCGCGTCGGCGGCGCTTGTGTATATGCGCGGCATGAATTTGCCGAACAAGAAAGGCTTTGCGTTCGGTTCGTACGGCTGGAGTGCGAAAGGCGGAGTGGAGCAAGTGGAGTCGGCTATTCGGGATGCCGGCTGGGCAGTTGTCCGCGATCCGATTAAATGTTCGTACAAGCCCACCGCGGATGTGCTTAAAGAAGCGGAAGAGGCGGGGAGGATGCTGGCGAAATTGGCGCTCGAAGCTGCGAACTGTTAGTGATGTGATTTAGACCAGAACGCACAAGCGGGAAGAAGGAGAAGGGCGATCGACTGGTCGCCCTTTATTTTGGGCGGTACGGGTGTGCGTTTTAAAAAAGCGTTCCCGTTCTGTCCGGTCCGTCTTTTCCGGAAACCACCGCATGCACTTCACCCTTGTGCACAATCGCGCGAATACAATCGCCAGGCTTCACTTGCTCGGCGTCAAACACCGCGCGGCCATCCGGACCCTGCACAACCGCATACCCGCGCGACAACACGTCCAACGGCGACAAACCGCCGATTCGAGCCTGAAGAACGTCAACCCTCCGGGTCGACGCCGCAAGAACAACGTCCATCGATAACCGCATCGTCTCGGAAACCTCGTCCAAACGCTGCCATCGGGTCATTATCATGTCCATCGGACGGCGATACGCGGAAGAACGCATAACCGCATTAAAACGATGACGACGCTCACGAGCCGCGCCGGACAGCGCGCGCGACAATACCATGGCCGCATGACGAAGACGACCGCGCAACACCCCCTGGTCCGGTGCAATACACTCCGCCGCCTCCGAAGGCGTGGCGGCGCGGGCATCGGCGACAAAATCCGCAATGGTGAAATCCGTCTCATGACCAACCGCCGAAACAACCGGAACGCTCGAGTCGGCAATGGCGCGGGCAACCGACTCTTCATTGAACGGCCACAAATCCTCCATCGATCCGCCGCCACGACCCACAATCACCACATCCGCTCCCCCCCACCGATCCATCCGCCGAAGCGCTCCGGCAATGTCCGCCGAAGCGTCCTTCCCCTGCACCTGGCACGGCGAAACAACCACCCGAACATTGGGCGCCCGACGAGCAAGTATCGTCAAAATATCCCGAAGCGCAGCGCCGCTCGGACTGGTGACGACGCCAACCGTTTTCGGTGACGCCGGCAACGGACGCTTCCGCTCGGGCGCGAACAGACCCTCCGCCGCCAGCTTCCGCTTCATTTCCTCAAACTTTTGCCACAAATCCCCCTTGGCCGAATCGCTCACAAGCGACGTCACAACCAGTTGATACCGCCCGCGCGGCTCATAGACGGCGAGTTTGCCCCTGGCGATGATCTTCGTCCCGTTCTTCGGCAACGACCGAAACCGTTCCGCGGCACTCCGCCATATCACGCAGTCAAGCAACGCGGAGGCATCCTTCAATGAAAAATAAACAT
>DAIPJX010000053.1:0-11990 GCA_036770065.1 Planctomycetota bacterium | reverse complement strand
GGCGGCGGACAATGTCGACGATGCGCTGCTGCGCCTGCTCGACGTCGGAAAGGCGAACCGGCCCCATAAACTCCATGTTTTCGCGAATCATCTCGGCCGCGCGAGTCGACATGTTCTTGAATATCTTGTCCTGCATCGCCTCCGACGCGGTTTTGAGCGCTACCGCAAGTTCGTCGTTCTCCACTTCGCGAAGCATCGACTGAATGCCCTTGTCGTTGACCAGAATAATGTCCTCGAACACGAACATGAGCTTTCTGATCTGCTCGACCATGTCCGGATCGGCTTCTTCCAGGTTTTCCAGAATGCCCTTTTCCGTGATGCGGTCGCACAAGTTCAACATCTCCGCGACCGACTGCACGCCGCCCGCCGACTCCAAGTCCTGCGTCACAATCGACGCGAGGCGCGATTCCAAACCCTGTTCGACAAGACGAATCGCCTCCGGCGTCGTCTGCTCCATCCGGGCAATGCGCTTGACCACCTCAAGCTGCTTCTTCGGCGTCAATCCGGACAAAATCTCCGACGCCTGCTTCGGCGACAAATGCGCCATGATAAGCGATATCGTCTGCGGGTGTTCGTCCTGAATGTACATGAGCAAATGTTCCGAATCCGCCTGTTTCAGGAAGTGGAACGGCGCCTGCTGAATCGTATTTTCGAGCGCGGCGAGAATCTTCGACGCCTCCTCCGGAGACAAACTCTTTTCCAGCAACTGGCGGGCATACTCGATGCCGCCCTGCTCAAGATACTTCGACGCCATGTGCGTCTGGTAAAACTCGCGCACAACCGCGTCGCGAACGTCCGGCGCTATCTCGTCGTCAATCCGGGCTATTTCCATCGACAAACGCTCTATCTCGTCCGTCGACAAATTGCCCATGATTTTCGAACTGGAATCCATGTCCAGAGAAATCATCAGCACCGCCGCCTTGCGTATTCCGGTCAGACCTTCCGCCTTGGCTGCCTTGGCCATGGATTATTCCTTCCGCATCCAGCGTTTCAAGAGATTGGCCGCGCGCTTGGGATCTTCCTGAACCGCCGCCGTAACCTTGGCGCGCAATTTGTCCCATTCCTCGTCACTGTTTTCCTCGTCGTCCTCCTCGTGCGTCATGGCGAGAGAAAGCGTCTCCTCCTCCATCGGCTCCTCGATTTCGGTCGGAATCGGACGCGTCGCATAGCGATACACGATAAACACGGCAAACGCGAAGAAGATGAATGTGACAATGGCCGTCATGTTCTGCGAAAGAAGACGCAGCGCCAGCGCGACAAACGCCTCGCCGCCGGGAGGAGAAATCACCGGCGGCGTCCAGGCCACCTGGCTAATCTCGATCTTCTCCGGAATCTCCGCCGGATCGATCCCCGCCGCCATCGCAATCTGACGTTTCAACTGCTCGATCGCCGCGTCGTTCAAGTACGGAACCGACTCGCGCTCGTGCATCGGAAGACGCGTCTCGGGATCGATAAGAAGCTGGCCGTGCTCGTTCACCGCCTGAACCGGCTGGTTGTTCTCGTCCATCTTGAGACGGTAGGGAAGCTTGACTATCGCCGATATCGTCAGGCTTCGCAAACTCGGCGCGAACTTGGTCGCGGTCTCGCGAATCGAATTCTGCATCGTCCGCTCGGCGACCTTTTCGTCAAAGCGCGATTCGCGCGTGTACAGCACAGGATTCGAGCCCATATTGGCGACGCGGCGAACGTTCGGATTGACCCCGGGTTCCTCGTTCGGAAGTTCGGACGAGGTCTGGGTGGTTTTGCGCGACGACGTGTTCGCGACTTCGCCCGGGAGAACCTCCTTCTTCAACTCCTCGATGTAATCGAAATTGATGTCGTGCTTGGGAAATGCCAGCACATCGCCGCCGTAATGAATGTTCGGGACAAATTCGCGGATAAGCGCTTCGACCTTGCGCCGCATCTTCTCGTCCTCGGCATATTCGTAATCCCATTTCTGCCGCGCCATCGCGCTCAAACCGTTGGACGACGATGCATGGAACTTGTTGCCTTTTTGATCCGTCACCACGACGTCCCGGGGATCAAGGCCTGCCTTGGCGGCGGCGACAAGCGAAATGATGGTGTTGGCGGTCTCTTCGGTCAGGATTTTTCCGACCGTCGTCTTGACCGAAACGGAAGCGGTTTTCCGGTGCGAAACGCCGAACAGGGAATTCCTCGCGTCATCCGAATAAATGACGCGCGCCTCCTTCACCGGTTCAATATTTTCGACCAGGCGGCCAACTTCGTTGGCGCGTGCGAGACGCATGGCCTCGTCCGACTTTTTGGTCGGATCGGAAAACGACCATCGATCGAGCATGGCGATAAAACCGAATTCGTGCGAATCGCGCAAAAGCCCCTCTTCGGCCAATGCGATAATCGCCTGTTTTTCCTCGTCGACGTTGATGATGATGCGGCGCGATTCCAAATCGTAGTCGGCGGAACCGACGCCGCGCGATTTCAGTTGGGTGAGAATGTCGTTGGCGTCGGCGGGTTCGACTTGCATGGGCAGGGGACGCTTGCCGGTTTCCGCCGGCGACGCGCCCATCCAGGCGGCAAACGTCAACCAAACGGCAACGGTCAGAATCAAAAACGTAACCGCCACCCGCTGGGTGACGGACATGTCTCTCAGCACGGACTGTGCGTCCTGCCAGAGCTGGCGCAGAATATTCATGCAATTCCCCCCGGAATCATTACGTCCCGATGTCCCTCATGCCCCCGGAGAGTCGTGCGTCCCCACGCCCTTCCCGCCGGCCACGCTTCGGCCGAAAAACCACCGACCGATAATGCGGCATGCCGTCCGATAATACTTTCGAAATATGAAAAAAAACGGCGACATGCGATACCGCAAATACATACGGGAGACCAGCCGACGGCCGGTTTCCCGTATATACTCGTATTACACCCGCATGCGGAGAATTTCCTGGTACGAATCAACCAACTTGTTGCGGACCGCCATCAGCGTGTCGAACGCAACGCTGGCTTTTTCCATCGCGGTCATGACTTTGGTGATGTCCTGTTCCTTGCCCATGACCATGTCGGTGACCATCTTCCCCGCGTCCTGCTGCATCATGTTGACTTTATTCAAATTTTCCAGCAGGAATTGTTTAAATTCGGCGCCGGTGGACGGCTCCGCGTGTTGCGGCGCCTTGGTCTCGGGCGCAAGCCCAAGCCCTTCCAGCCTTCCTGTGATGGGATTGATTGGCATAATCCCTTCCTTCACATGCATTGGGCCGTATCTGACAGCCCGGACGTTTCGTTCTTCGTGGCAAACAAAACGTCGCAACCACGACTCCATTCAAAACTACCATTTCCACAACATTTAGTATACTCTATCGGTCGCGGCTATGGTTCCTTTACCTCATACCGGAATATATTCGCCGTCCGGACAGCGGGGGGAATGCTTCAACTTTAATCGTATGGGCAACCTCCTGTAATAAACTGGATTTTCCAGAATTCACCCGGTTAATGCAAGAAAAAATTTCAACGAAAACAAACTATTTCTTTTTTTTGCAGCCAAGGCTTTGAACTTAAAGCAAATTGGTTTTGGCGGAACTATTGGGAGCGCCCTGCGCATTCGCTTTAAGTAACGTTGCAGAAACCAATTCGTCTCGAGCCTAGGCGATGATTCTCAATGCTCCGGTATGTATCTGTTTCGCCGTGTCCATCGTCGTCAGGTTGGCTTCGTATGCGCGACTCGCCATCATCATATCGACCATTTCGACCGGAACCTGGATGTTGGGATAGGCGACATAGCCGGTATACTTGCCTTCCTGAATGGCGTCCGGGTGATGCGGCTCATAGCGGTACTGAAATTCCGTGTCGTAATCCTGCTCAATCTTGTCGACCTGAACGCCCCAATCGGGAGATCCGGTAATCTCCGGCGCACCCGGCTTGAAAAAGACGCGACGGCGACGGTACGGTGCGGGATTGCCGTGTTCGTCATGCGTCGTATTGACGTTGGCCAAATTGTTCGCATGGGTATTCATGCGGGAGCGTTCGGCTCGAAGCCCCGATGCGCTGATGTCAAACATGGTGAAAATGCCGCCAACCAACATGCTCATGCCAAAATCCCCCTGTATGATTTGTCCCCGGATAAATCAGATGGTTAATTATATAAAGAAGACGCCTGCGACACGTATGCGGGCCGGCTGACAAGCGCCCGGGCTTCCGCCATATACGCCTCAATCTGCTCGTTGTTGCAAAAACGGGCAATTCCTCTCTTGCGCGCCATGTACATAAGGCCGTACATCTCTTTAATCATCCGTTCGACATTATTGAAAAATACATCCTTCAGCTTTTTCTCCGCCACCTTATCCGGGTGAATGGGCTGGGAATACGTCTTTGCGTAGCGGTAAATGCGCCGCGCGTGGTCAAGGAGCGACTCGGACATGAACTTCGCCGCGTCTTCATCACAAAGCTGTTCCATTATGGCTTCCCTTCCAGTGTCTTGCATCGCCTGATTTATGCGACTCTATCCCTGAGAGCGGCTCTGAGGCCGTCCGTTTTGCTCTTGAACAAACGCTGCAACGCTTCCATGTACGCGGAATTTTTTGCCAAATCGGCCAATTCCTTTTCAATCACCACATTGTTTTCGTCATGCCGTTCCGGGCCGAATTCGCGTCCTTCCGCATTGAACGCCTGGGGCAGGTGGTTGTTGTAAAAACGAATGCCCGGCTGATTTTGCGGCGTAAATTCGTTCCAGTGATTTTGGTAGCGGTCGTCCAGCGCGTTTTGCAAGGCTTTCTGGAACTTTTCTTCCGGCAATACCTTGCGCTTATAGTACGGCGTTTCGACGTTGGCGATATTGTTCATGATGTTGAGGTGGCGCTGGAAAGCGAAGCCCATGGCCGCTTCCAAAAGCGGCGCCGACTCACGTTGAATCAACCCTTCGACCCATACAGCCATTATCCTCTCCTCCGTTTCGGCGTCTTGCCGCATGGAAAAGATAAAGCAATCGGGGTGCCAATTTCTATGGGTTGGGATGATTTTTGTTGTAAATTATTTGTGTTTAAGGTGATGTGAATTCGAAAGAAATTGAAAGGCGAGTTTTGGTATGGGGGGGAGTGTGCATGTTGGAAAAATATGCCGGAGAGTTCTGCCGGGGAGTGCGTTAGTGGGCCGGATAGCGTTCGGCGACTGTGGCGATCGCTTCATCGATATAACTGGCAAACGGAACGTTTTTGAGTCCGGCTACGTGCAGTTGGCATTTGTTCAGGGGGATCAGGATTTTCCATGCCGGGCTTTTGCCGATAGCCTGCGCCATCGGCGGGGTTAATTCGCCCAACATTGAGTCTGCCGCGAGAATGCCGATTGCACCCATGATGACGTCGACGCGCTCGGCGTTGACGACAACCGGGTTTTCGCCTGTCGCGCCTTCGTCCGCGCCTGCTTTCAGCATAACGGATGTCGCCAGGCTGTTTGTTCCCAAAGCGAGAATGGATATTTTTTCGCCATACGTTGCGCGCAAGCGTTCGATCAGCGCTTTGCCTATGCCTGCTCCCTGGCCGTCAATCACTGCTATTTTAGGGCGTGTCATTTGTGTTGTCTTTCTGTCGGGATTTGTCAGTCAGTATACCATATATATGCGGACAGGACAAGGATTGGCTCCCGCCAAAGGCTCTTGACAAAATCGCCCGCTCCCCCACAATAGGACATATAACCACCCGCCAGAAGGCAGGTTCGATACAAATAGTCTGAAATGCCACCCAAACCGTTCCCATGAAGGGATTGTCGGCGAGAGCGCTCGCCACGGTTCCGCATTGCATGGAGAACAAATTCCCAATGATGACGCATATGTGGCGCGGCATACTCTGCGCAGTCCTGCTCTTCGCAACCGCCCTCATCGCCGGCGAAAACAGCAACACCCTCGTCTACTCCCACTTCGCCAACGTTGGGCCGCTCAACCCGCACATGTACGCTCCCAACCAGATGTTTGCCCAGGAAATGGTCTATGAACCACTGGTGCGACTCGGCGAAAACGGTGAAATCATCCCCTGTCTCGCAACCCGCTGGGATATCTCCGACGACGGACTCGTTTATACCTTCCGCCTTCGCGACGATGTCCGCTTCACCGACGGCGAACCCTTCACCGCCGACGCCGTCGTCGAAAACTTCCGCCACATCCTCGCAAACAAACCGCGCCACGTCTGGCTCGATCTCACCAACCGCATCGAATCCGTCACCGCCCTCGCGCCGTTCTCCGTGGAAATACGGCTTAACACACCCTACTATCCCATTCTGGACGATCTCTCCCTGCCGCGCCCGTTCCGTTTCATCAGCCCGGCCGCGTTGCCCGACTCGGGCACTACCCGTGACGGCATTAAAAAACCCGTCGGCACCGGGCCGTGGACGCTCTCCGAAACGCGCCTGGGCGAGTACGATCTGTTCAGCAAAAACCCCGGTTACTGGGGAGAACAACCGGCAATCGACCATATCCTGATCAAGGTTATCCCCGATCCGATGTCGCGCGCCATGGCGCTGGAAACCGGCGAAATCGATCTGGTCTACGGCATTGGGCAAATTCATTTCGACACCTTCGCCGCCTTCCGGAACAACCCCGCCTTCACAACCGCCATATCCTCCCCCGTCGGCGGCACGGCGCTGGCCCTGAACAGCGCGCGCGGTCCGACCGGCGAACTGGCGGTCCGCCGGGCGATTCAACACTTGTGCGACAAGGACGCAATCATCGCAGGCGTTTTTCTGGACACCCAGCCGAAAGCCGATTTCTACTTTTCCCCGACAGTGCCGTACGCCGATGTCGGCCTGTCTCCCTACGCGTTCGATCCGGCGAAGGCGGCGGCGCTTCTGGACGGCGCGGGGTGGGGCATGGGGGCGTCGGGAATTCGTGAAAAGGACGGGAGGCCGCTGGCAATCGACATGTGCTTTGTCGGCAACGACGCGTCGCAACGCGCGCTCGCTGAAGTATTGCAGGGACAAATGGCCGAGGGCGGCATTTTTCTCAACCTGATCGCGGAAGAGGAAGACTCGTTCCTGCGCCGGCAAAGAGAGGGCGAATTCGGCATAATCGTCAATTCCACCTGGGGGCCTCCGTTCGAACCTCACGCAATGCTCGGCTCCATGCGAAGCGCTTCCCATGCCGATTATCAAGCTCAACTCGGGCTTGCCATGAAACCGGAACTCGACCGCGCCATCACCCGTGTCGTGGAGACAACCGACCCCGAAGAGCGCCGGAACCTGTATTCCGAAATTCTATACACCCTGCACGAGCAGGCGATCTACCTTCCCATTCACTATACAGCGCTTCTCGCCGTGTGGCGCGAGGGCAGGCCGGGGAATTTCTCTTTCGGCCCCGGCAAGAGCGACTATCCGTTCGAACGCTACGTTATCCCGGAGACTGAATAAGCGTATGATGCGATTTTTGATGCGTCGTTTTCTCTTGCTGATCCCGCTTCTGCTGTGCGTATCGCTGGTTGTTTTTCTCCTGCTCCGTTCGGGCGAGAACGACCCGGCCATGAGCTATCTCCGCCTGTCCGGCATTCCGCCGACGGACGCCGCCCTCCTTGAGGCGCGGGCAACGCTGGGATTGAACGATTCGCTTCCCGTGCAATACATGCGCTGGCTCGTGAACGCGGCGCGTCTCGACTTCGGCGCTTCCTATGTGACCGGCGCGCCCGTCACCCGCCATCTTCTGGAATATTTGCCGAACACTCTCTATCTCGCCGCCGTGTCCGTGTTCCTGACCATCGTTCTCAGCCTTCCCGTCGGGATACTTTCCGCCGTCCACGCAAACCGCTGGCCCGACCGGCTGGCGCGCGCGTTCGCCTATCTCGGCGTGTCGACCCCCAGCTTCTGGATCGGCTTCGTCATGATACTGGTTTTCTCCGTCCGCCTCGGCTGGCTGCCGTCCATGGGCGTCGGCGGCTTTCGCCACGTGATCATGCCCGCCGCCTCGGTTGCGCTCATGTCGTTCTGCATCAACACCCGCCTGATACGCGCCTCCATGCTTGAACAAATGAACGCCCGGCACATCCTCTACGCCCGCATGCGGGGCGTTCGGGAAACGCGCGTCATCGGCCTGCACGTGTTGAAAAACTCCCTCATTCCCGTCGTCACGGCTCTGGGCATGCACATCGGCGAAATCTTCGGCGGAGCGGTCGTCGCCGAAGTCGTTTTCTCATGGCCCGGCGTCGGCAGATACGCCGTCTCGGCAATCTACAATCGCGATTTCCCCGTCATGCAATGCTTCATCCTCATGATGACGGCGATTTTCGTCCTGTGCAATCTCGTCACCGATGTGCTCTATGCCGCAATCGACCCGCGCATCCGGCTTGAAAGCGAAGGCGGAACCAATGCCTGAATCCCGTCCGCCACGCCCGTATGCGTTGTACTGCGCCTTCGCCGTCATGGCCGTTCTGGCGGGATGCGCCTTGTTCGCGCCGTGGCTTGCGCCATACGCGCCCGACCGGATCGATTTACCCAACCGCCTCGCCCCAATCGGTTGGAGCCACTGGCTCGGAACCGATCATGTCGGCCGGGACATCCTCTCGCGCCTGATATGGGGAACGCGCGTCTCGTTCGGATCCGTCGTGCTTATCGCCTTTTTCATTCTCCTTTCCGGTTTCGTCGTCGGCGCGCTCGCCGGGTGGCTGGGCGGGTGGCTCGATACGCTCGTCATGCGCGTGTGCGAAGCGTTCATGACCTTCCCCACCTTCATTCTCGCCATGTTCCTTGTCGGCGTCCTGGGGCGGGGCATCACCAACGTCGTCATCGCCATCGTCCTCACCCATTGGGCATGGTACGCGCGTCTCGTCCGGGGCATGGTGCTGTCGCTGAAAAACCGCGAGTACATCCTCGCCGCGCGCGTCGCCGGAGGGAACCGCCTCGCCGTATTCCGGCGCCATATCGCGCCGCCCGTGCTCGCGCAAATCGTCATTCTCGCCACCCTCGACCTCGGCCACATGATGCTCCACGTCTCAGGGCTTTCCTTTCTCGGCCTCGGCATCCAGGCCCCGACCCCCGAATGGGGCGTCATGATAAACGACGCGCGTTCCCAAATCTGGACAAACCCGGAGCTGGTCGTCTGGCCCGGACTCATGATCATGCTTACCGTCCTCGCCTTCAACATACCGGGCGAATACCTGCGCGACCGGATCGACCCGGCCCTGGCGCGCGAAGGAGAACGCTGATGCCCTGCATGCAACTGGCAATCAAAAACCTGACCGTCTCGCTCGACCCTCCCGCCGGCCGCACCCTGGTCGACAATGTTTCGCTCACCCTTGGCGGCGGCTCGGTCCTGGCCGTCGTCGGCGAAAGCGGCGCGGGAAAAAGCATGACCTCGCTCGCCGTCATGGGGCTTCTCCCGCCCGGCGTCTCCATGACCGGCGGCGACATTCTCCTGAACGAAACGTCAATCGTCCACATGGACCGCGAAGCGCGACGCGCCGTCCGCAACCGCGACATCGCCATGATCATGCAGAACCCGATGAGCGCGTTCGACCCGCTCTTCACCATCGGTTCGCATTTTCATGAAACGCTCGCCGCCCACGATCTCGCGCACGGCGGCTGGCGGCGGCTGGCCATGCAGGCGCTTCGGGAAGTCGGGCTGGAAGACGCGCTCCTTGAAAGCTATCCCTTCCAACTGAGCGGCGGAATGCTGCAACGCGTCATGATTGCGATCGCCCTGATCACGTCGCCTTCATTTCTCATCGCCGACGAGGCGACAACCGATCTCGACGTCGTCTCCCAGGCGCGGGTCCTCGCCATTCTCAAAGAACGCCAAAAAGAACGCAGCCTCGGCATGCTTGTCGTCACCCACGACCTGGGCGTCGCCGCCGCCCTTGCCGATGCCGTGGCGGTCATGTGGCGGGGACGGGTTGTGGAAGTCGGGGATGCAACCGAACTGTTCAACAACCCCGGGCACCCCTACACGAAGCAATTGCTGGACGCCCACCATACACTGTACAGCGAAAAATTCTTCACGCTTCGGCAAGCCTTCGCGAAAGCGGGCGCATGATGAAAACGCCCGCCCCCGCGCTCATGGAGCTTCGCGCCGTCACCAAACAATACCGTCGGGGCGGCATCCTTGGACGCGGATCGGCAATCACCGCCGTCGACGCCGTCTCCCTTCGCATCAACGCGGGCGAATGCCTGGCGCTGCTCGGAAAAAGCGGTTCGGGAAAAAGCACGCTCGGGCGGCTCGTCCTCGGCCTTGAAAAGCCCGACGCGGGCGATGTGCTGTACAAGGGGACTTCGCTTCACGCCCTGCGCGGCGCTTCCCGCCGGGCCGCGCGGCGGGCGGTTCAGGTCGTGTTCCAGAACTCGCGGGGCGCGGTCAACCCGCGCTTCTCCGCGCTGGAAATCATCGGCGAACCGCTGGCGAATTTCGACCGGCTGACCGGCGACGCCCTGAAGGAACGTGTGCGGGAACTGCTCGTCATGGTCGGGCTTTCTCCCGACGACATGCATAAACTGCCGCACCAGTTCAGCGGCGGCGAATTGCAGCGCGTTTGTCTTTCTCGCGCGCTGGCGCCGTCGCCGGAACTGATCGTTCTGGACGAGGCGGTAAGTTCGCTCGATATGGTGAGCCAGGCGCTGGTTCTGGATCTGCTGGCCGATATCGGGCAAAGAACGGGAACGGCGTTTCTCTTCATCACCCATGACGTGCGGGTTGTTTGCCGATCGGCCGATTCGGTGGCCGTCATGGAGGACGGCGCCTTGACAGGCGTCGCGAGAACGCTCGACGATATCGCCAATGTGGCGGGGAGCGCCCTCGCGACCTTGGCCGGAGCGGTCCCGCCGGCGGGGCCTGAAGAGTAAACGGCGACTTGACGAAAAAAAGCCCCGCGAATATAATGATGGATGGTTCTTTGGAGGGAAACTATCTATGGCATCGAAAATATTCGACGAAGCGTGGCTGAAAGAATGCCTCGTCCGGCTTGCCGACGGCATTGCAGCCAGAAAAGACAAGGGCGAGGGAAAGGCGCTGGTCGGACTCCGCACTCGCGGCGCAATACTTGCCGACAGGCTCCGTGCGCTTCTGAAGGAACGACACGGCCTCGATACCCCAATCGGCTATCTCGACGCGACCCTCTATCGCGACGATCTGCACAAAGGCGCCGGGCTTAAAGCCGTTATGCCCTCGGATATCGACTACGACGTCACCGAGAAAGACATCGTCCTCATCGACGACGTCATCTCAACCGGGCGCAGCATCCGCGCCGCCATGGGAGCGCTCTTCGATTATGGGCGGCCCGCGTCCATCAGCCTCTGCGCCATGATCGACCGTGGCGGTAGGGAACTTCCGATCCATCCCGATTACCTCGGCGTGAAAATAGAAGTCTCCAAAGGCGGCTTCGTCCGCCTGAAACTGGCCGAAATCGATCCGCAAGGCGATGCCGTCTACGTTGTCGGGCCGGGAGAGCCTGAGCCATAACCGATAAACGCCGCGTCAGCGGCGTTTTTTTTAGATGCACGGAAACTCGCAAAGGGAACTTGCCATGCAATGGACGCGAAAACATCTGCTCGGATTGCAGGAACTCTCCGCCGGGGAAATATCCTTTATTCTCGACCGGGCCGATTCGTTCAAGGAAATCTGCACCAGGCCAAACAAAAAAGTCCCGGCCCTGACCGGGCGAACCATCGTCAACATGTTTTTTGAAAACTCGACCCGGACCAGCCTGTCCTTTCAGCTCGCCGCGCGGCGGCTCTCCGCCGACGTCCTCGCCTTCTCCAAGGCCGGAACCTCGGTCGCGAAAGGCGAAACCATGATAGACACCGCCCTCAACATCGAAGCGATGGGCGTCGACGTCATGGTGCTTCGGCACGGCGCGTCCGGCGCGCCGTGGAAACTCGCCGACGCCGTTTCCTGCGCCGTCGTCAACGCCGGAGACGGCCAACACGAACATCCGACCCAGGCCCTGCTCGATCTGTACACCATACGCGAAGTCAGGGGCAGGATCGAGGGGCTCACCGTGGGCATCGTCGGCGACATCGCCCACAGCCGCGTGGCCCGGTCCAACATTTGGGGACTGACCAAATTGGGGGCCAGGGTC
>DAIPJX010000052.1:0-12074 GCA_036770065.1 Planctomycetota bacterium | reverse complement strand
CATTCCAAAAATTCGAACGAGACGCGGATAAATAAACACACGGCGAGTTGCGAAGAGCAAGCCTTGACACTTACCACTACAACCTTTACAATAAATGAACGGAAGCTGACGCTCCGGGGCGACCGACGTAGACCGCCCATATTGAAAAAGGCAATTGTCGACCTAACAGGATGCGGCATATGATTTCTGAAGAATTGCTGCAAAGTTTTATCGCCGAAGCATCCGATCTGCTGGACGATATCGAGCCGTCCCTCATAGAATATTCACGGCTGGAAAACAGCGAGGAACGCATCGAAATCGTGAACCGGGTGTTTCGTCACTTTCACTCAATCAAAGGCAGCGCCGGATTCGTCGGACTCCATAACATCGCTCGATTGACCCACGAAGCGGAAACGCTTCTCGAACAATTCAGAAAAACTCCCGAAACCGTAATCAACCAGGAGCATATAGCGCTCCTCTGCCATACAGTGGATCTGCTCAGGGCAATATTCGAATCGGGAGGCGGCGACGAACAGGAAGACAACGAAGAACTCGGCATCGATTCCCTGATAAGGGAAATCGCCGTCGTTACCCAGGCAATCAAGACGGAATTGTCAAAAAAACGTTCCGAGCTGGCCGCCGCCGAAGAAGAAACTCTGGAGAATACGACCGAAGATGTGGACTCGACTTGGCACGGAGATACAACCCTGCTCGGACAATTCACCTCGGCGCCCGAACCGACCACCGAACCTGGAACTGAAAAAAAGGAAACAAAATCAGGAGGCACCGACACGCGGGTTGTTCCCCGGTCCGATATCGCGTCAGTCGCCGAGGCGAGAACGAAAAGCATCGCCCGCACACGGCGACTGTCCTCCGATACGGCGCGAATAATTCACACCAGCCAGCGAGGCCCGGAAAAAAAACTGACCTCGTCGGAATTCGTCGGCAAATACGTCAGCGAAGCCAACGACCTCCTGGAGCAAACGGAACAGTCGCTCCTCTACGCCGAACAACATCCCGACGCGGGAGGAGACGCGGTTCAGGAAGCGTTACGCTGTCTGCACTCATTCAAGGGCAACAGTGGTCTGATGAACCTGACCGATCTCGAACGCCTGTCACACCGAATGGAATCGGAAGTCGAAAACAACATCGGCCGCTCGCTCGGCCTCGATTCGCAAATGTTTGACGTTCTGCTTCAGATGATTGACGTTCTGCGCCAGGGCGTACTGGACTTCTCCTGCGGCGGTTCGGGAGCGATTCCCGAAGCGGACGCCTATATCGTCCTGATGGACGAGTTCAGCCGCGACCGGGACACAAACAGCCTGCGCCGAACTGGGGAATCGGTGCGCGACACCGCGATGGTTCTCCAGAAAACCATGACCGAAAACGCCAACAAACCGTCTGGATCAACCACACGCATCCGCCCCCGGCCATCCGAAACGAAACGGATGCCGAAAGTGACCTCCGCAGCCGAACCCGTTCCCGAAAAAACAAAAAACGAACAGTATTCGGATGAACAGGAAACGCGAAACGCAACCGATACAACCAGGCTTGTCCTGAGAGGCGACGCGTCGGAACAGGTGAATTTGAACAAAACGCCGAAAACAAAAAAAATCGCAATTGACATGGGTGCCGTTCCTGCGGTCACACCGCCTTCCGTCGCCGCCGCAGAAAAAACACGGGAGCAACCGGCCAAAAAAAAGACGGAAACGAACATCCTGTCCGACAAGGACGGACGAAAACGCTCCGATACGGGACAACGGCGCCGCGCCGCCGAGCAGTTCTCCGCAAGAAGCGACATACGCGTCGATTTGCGCAAACTCGACGAAATGCTCAATCTCGTCGGCGAACTGGTCATCGCCGAAGCCATGGTGACGCGACACCCCGTCGTCCGCGACGCGGAAAACGAATCGCTTGAACGGGCCGTCCACCAACTGCGCCGGGTCGCAAGTTCGCTTCAGGACATGGCGACATCCGTTCGCATGATCCCGCTCTCCCCCACATTCCGGAGAATGACCCGCCTTGTCTACGACCTTTCCGGAAAAGCGAACAAAAAGATCGACCTCGTCCTTCTCGGAGAAGAAACGGAAGTCGATAGAACTGTTATCGAACGAATATCAGACCCGCTCGTCCATATCATCAGGAACGCAATCGACCATGGCATCGAAACGCCGGAGGAACGGGTCAAACTCGGAAAGCCGGAAGTGGGACGATTGACAATCGAGGGACACCACGAAGGCGGAGAAGTCTGGATCGTCATCACTGACGACGGAAAAGGACTGGATCGCGACGCCATACTCCAACGGGCAATCTCTCGGGGACTCATCACGGGAGACGGATCGGATCTTGCAGACAACCAGATTTACCGCTTCATCTTCGAACCGGGTTTTTCCACCGCCAGGCAGGTGACCGATATTTCGGGACGTGGATTCGGCATGGACGTGGTCAAGAAAAATATCGAAAAACTCTCTGGAAAAATCGATGTCCGGACCCGGCCCGGCGAAGGCACGGCGGTTGTGATGAGAATCCCCCTCACGCTGGCGATCATTGAAGGAATGCTCATCAGTTCCGGAGATACGCGCTACATCATCCCGCTCCTCTCCATCCGCGAATCGCTCCGACCCGACCCGGCGCAGATCATGACGACACCCGACGGCCAGGAACTGGTCAAACTGCGGGATGAACTGATACCGATAGTTAAACTGGATGAAACATTCACCCGTGTCAAAAGCGACAAAACCATAATGGACGGCATCCTTGTCATCGTCGAAGGCGAAGACGGAAGTGTAGTTGCGCTATTCGCCGACGAACTCTTGGGACAGCAGGAAACGGTCATCAAGGGACTGAGCGGGTGGCTCAAACGCTCGCGGGGTGTGTCGGGGTGCACCATCCTCGGCGACGGTGAAGTCGGGCTGATTCTTGACATTGGCGCCATCGTCAGGCTGGCGCGGCAAAAACATTCTGCATAACGGCGTTGGAGGAAGATACATGCGGCAAACCATGAATGACGATTTCTGGAGCGACGACGAAGAAGACGAAGACACCCAGAAGGACAAATACCTGACGTTTCGACTTGACGTCGAAGACTATGGGCTGGAAATCAGGCACGTGAAGGAAATCATCAGCATCCAGAAAATCACCGACGTCCCGGACCTGCCCGATTTCGTCAAGGGCGTCATCAACCTGCGCGGACAGGTCATCCCCACAATCGACCTGCGTCTCCGGTTCGGGCTGCCCGCCAAGGAGTACGACGAGCGCACCTGCATCATCATTACACATATGAACGACGTGCCTGTTGGGGTCATCGTCGACATTGTCAACGAAGTGCTGGATATCCCGCCGGAAATGATCGCGCCCGCGCCGTCGGTCCAAAAAGGCGTGGCCCACCGCTTTATCCAGGGACTGGGGCGGGTGGGAGACGATGTGAAAATCATCCTCAATGCGGAAAAACTCTTGCACGAGGATGAGTTGGAAGCGCTCGAAGCGTCTTATTGATTCGATACCAGAAATACATATTTACGCCGGATGTTTGCCCCGGCACAACCGTGTTTTCGCGAATGGAGCATGCATGAGAGGTCTCTCATCCACAGGCTGGAAAATTCTGGCGGCCATCGTCCTTGGTGAAACGCTCGCGGCCTATCTTGTCTGGTATTTGACGGCGCCTTACTTGACCACGTACACCGCGGGAATTGCGTTCGTCGTCTTCGCGTTTTTCGCAGCCCTTCTCGCCGTAACGTTTGCAATGAAAGTGGGCCGAAGCCGGACAAGCACGCAAGATCTCGCCGACGCCGTCATCATTCCTATCATCATGATCGACGAAGAAAACCACTATATAGGAATGAACCGAACAGCTGAACGCATCCTCGGAATCAGCCGCGACACAAACTTGACCGAAGCCCTGGATCCGACGATCGCCCGCGTGCTTCCGCATGCCGGCATCGGGCCCGAACAATACAACCAGGCGGCGACCGTCACCTTTGCCGGGCGTATTTATCAGGTTGTAGAAAACCCGCTGTCCTCGCTGGTTTCCGGCGTGGCCGGAAATGCGCGAATTATCGTTCTGCACGACATCAGCCCGCTCGTCCGCGTGCGGGAGGCGCTCAGGGACATCAAGCAGGTCATGTCCGTGGTCAATGTCAACGCAATGAAGATTTCCAACTCGTCCGTCTCGCTTTCCCAGGGCGCGACCGAGCAGGCCAGTTCCCTCGCCGCAATCGCCTCTTCCCTGGACGAATTCAGCCAGAAAATCCAGGGTGGCTCCGACAGCGCAGCCAAGGGGACGCAGCTCGCAGCCAAGGCGCGGGAAGCGGCGGAACGCTCCGGCAACGAAATCACCAATGCCCTATCCGTCATGAACGACGTGCAGGAAGCGGGCATCAGGGTTGCGCGCATCGTCAAGCTTATCGATGATATCGCCTTTCAAACCAATCTCCTCGCCTTGAACGCCGCCGTTGAAGCGGCACGGGCGGGAAGGCAGGGCAAAGGTTTCGCGGTTGTCGCCGACGAAGTGCGAAACCTCGCCGGGCGAAGCGCGAAAGCGGCCAAAGACACCGCTTCCATGATGGAAGACGTCACCGAACGTATCGGCAACGCCAGCGCCTATATCTCCAAACTGGGCGATCTGCTCAAGAACATCGTGCAGGACGCAATCAGGATGGCGGATTCCTCGGCCTCCGTCTCCACCACCGCGGCCGAACAAGCCAGCGGCATTCTGTACGTCAATCAGGAATTGAACCAAATGACCAACGTCACCAACAGCACCATGGAAGCGGCCGAGCAGACGGCGACCGCGGTCGAAGTGCTGGCGCGGCAAATCGAATCGCTCAAACGAAATTTCGACGAACTGGACAGCGATTACATGCCCGATTCGACACCCCGCCTGTCGGGGGGAGCTGATTTTTCAATTAACTTGCATGACGAACCTGACGAGCCGTATTCGCGTCGCCACGGCGGACCGGCGTCGACGAGAATGGATTCGTTCCCGAGTTTGCCGCCGGAAAACGATGAAATCGACACGTCATTCGCCGGGTTCTTTAAAAAAGACGGCAAAAGCGCTCCCTCCGATCCGTTCAGCATTCCTTTCGAAAAACCGCGAGGCCGTTCGAACCGTCACGAGGAATTCGCCCCGCCAAACGCGGACGGAGACCGGATGGTCAAACCGGGCCAGCAGATTCAACTGGACGACTCCGAGTTTGGCAGATATTGACAAAAAAGCCCGGTCCAGGCCGGGCTTCTTGATTTTGGCCGACTGCGGAGCGATGCGGCATATCGCTCTTTTTCCTTTAACCCATAACGAAAAACAGTATACTGGAAAATTCAACCCTTATCGGATACGCTAGGGGAAGGATGAAGGAACGTATGCGAACGGAAATGCACCTGCCGCCGGATGTGGAACGACAGCGATTGCTGTTTGGGCCAAATGATTCGCACTTTCGCATGTTGAAAGCGAATCTCGGCGTCAATCTGGTTGCCCGAAAAGGGCGCCTGCTCATAGACGGCGAAGAAGATGCGGTTGGACGCGCGCTAAACGTCATCGAACGCATGCTCGAAGCCATCGACAAAGGCCAGGCTTTTGTCGCCGAGGAATTGTCGACCTTGATGGAACGGCAAGGAGAAGAAGCCGAACGCCAACGGGCGGAAGGCGTTGTCTTCACCGACCGACTCCGCATCGCCGGACGAACCCCGAACCAAACAGCATACATAACCATGATACGGGAAAACAACCTGGTCTTCGGCATGGGACCGGCCGGTTCGGGAAAAACATATCTGGCCGTCGCTTGCGCGGTGGAAGCGCTCCGCTACGGAGAAGTCAAACGCATCGTCCTCACCCGGCCGGCGGTGGAAGCGGGAGAACACCTCGGCTTTCTCCCCGGAGACATGCGCGAAAAAGTCGACCCCTACCTGAAACCCATCTACGACGCCTTGGACGACATGATCTCCCGAAGGCAACTCCTGAATTACACCGAAAACGGCATACTTGAAGTCGCGCCCCTCGCCTATATGCGCGGACGCACGCTGGCGCGTTCGTTCGTCATCCTCGACGAAGCGCAGAACACAACCTCCGGACAAATGAAAATGCTCCTGACCCGTCTGGGAGAACAATCCCGTTGCGTCGTGACGGGCGACCTGACCCAGGTCGACCTGGTCCAGAACCGGCAAGGCTCGGGACTCGTGCACGCGACCCGGATTCTTCAGGGCATTAAAGGCATCGGCATCATGAACCTGACCGGCGACGATATCGTCCGGCACCGTTTGGTCAGGGACATCGTCGCCGCCTACGACCGCGACGAAGAGGCGAAGGAGGATGCGGCCAATGCCGTCTAAAAACAGAAAAGCCGTCATCGATCAGGACAGGCTGAAAACGCTCGCCTTCCAGGAGGAAATGGAAAGGCAGGGAAAATTCAGGGAACACGACCGCACGTACATCCTCGCCGCCCTGATATGGGCGTTTTTGGCGGCGCTTCCATCCCTGTCCATCGGCAGGCCAATCCCATACATGGTCGGCACGACCGCGCCGTACGACATTCACAGTCGCGTCGATTTTAAATGGCACGACGCAATAGCCGAAGCACAGGCGCTACGCAATCTCGAAACCGCCTTCGCACGGCGATATCGCGAAGAACCGCTCAACCTGTGGGCAAATGAAACCCACGGACCCATCGACCAATTCCTCATACGCGCCGCGACCGCCGATAGCTTCGGCGAAGTGGAGCAGGCTGCAAAAGAACTGAACATCCCTGCCTCGCGGGAACAATTGAACACGCTGTGGCAGGGAGCGCTCGTTGCGAAAAACGACCCGCACCACTACCTCGTCTCGCCACTCAGGGAAGTGCTGGACAACGAACTGTTCCCGCAGGGAATTCTGCCGCCGGAACGATTTGAAACGGAACGCGGGCGAACCATTCAAATCATGCGTGCCGACTCCTCCTACACCGCCATGGTCGGAGGCGAACGCGGACCAGTGAGAATGGACCAGGTCGGAGATTTCCTGAGCCAACGCTTCAAACTTAAAATGTCAGCCTGGATTCCCGAAGATTTCAAAACCGCACTCGCCGACATCGTCGTCAGGCGGCTGCGCCCGAACCTGGTCTACGACGAAGCCGGCTCCAGAGCCGGACTCGAGGAACATCGCGAAGAACTGCTCGCACGCGTCCAGTCAATCAACGCAAACGATACGCTCTTGTCGCGCGGGTCAATCATTGATTTCGACAAACTCGCCCAACTCCGCGAAGAAGAATACGTCTACCGGCAGTCCCAAGGATGGCGTCTGCCCATAACACGGTTTATCGGCAATTTCCTGCTCTTCGCCGCGATTTCGTTCGCGCTCGTCATCTACTTCAAAACAGTCAACAGCAATCCACGAGGAACGCTCCGGCGCTTTTACGCGACGACAAGCCTCTGTCTCCTTCTCGTGTACGCTGGCTACGGGCTTATCTATCTCGGACTCCCCGGAACCATGCTCCCAATCGGAATCGCCGTTGGGATTGCCGTCTTCGGCATGGGCGTCTGGACGGCAATGGTGGTGGGCGCGCTGACCGCAATGTGCGGACTCATCCTGTACGAAGGACGACCGGACTTGATGGTCGGGTATCTGGCCGGGGGGCTTTTCTTCATTCAGGCCGCCGTCCGCTGCCGCTGGCGCCTGACGCTGCTCCTCGTCTCGTGCCTCTCGGGGTTGATCGGCGCGACCGCGTTCATCGCCTGGAACTTCGCCCGTGGAGATTTGCAAAACCTTTACGGCGTCCTTGCCCCATGGGCGGAAGTCCTGGACGACACGAGAGGACCGCTCCTGGCGGCGCTGGGACTGTTCCTCAACTGGAACGTGTGCGGCGCAATCGTCCTGCTGCTCCTCCCGGTTATCGAATGGTTTTTCGGAACGACGACCCGAATTCATCTGCAAGACCTCTCGGTGGAAGAACACCCGCTCCTCCGCCGACTGATCATCGAAGCGCCGGGAACATACCACCACTCGACCATCGTCAGCACCCTGGCCGAAGCCGGTTCCGCCGCAGTCGGAGCCGACACGCTCACCGCGCGAATCGGAGGACTGTACCACGATATCGGAAAACTGCTGAAGCCGGAATATTTCACCGAAAACGAATTCGGCGTCAGCAGGCACAAAAACATGAACCCGAACATGAGCGCGCTGCTCATCATCAACCATGTGCGCGACGGCGCTGAAATGGCGCGGGCCTTTGGCCTCCCGAACGCCGTCATCGACATGATCCTCCAACACCACGGCGATTCGCTGATGCGTTTCTTCTACATGAAAGCCATCGAACAGGCCCCTCCCGGAACCGTGGTGGCGCGGGAACCGTTCGTGTATCCGGGGCCGAAACCGCAAACCCGGGAAGCCGGAATCCTCATGATTGCCGATTCGGTCGAAGCGGCCGTGCGCTCGCTCGATACTCCTTCGCCCAAACATTTGCGCGACCTGTTGTCGAGGTTGATCCGGGAACGCCTGGTCGACGGGCAGTTCGAGGAATCGGGACTGACCATGAGCGAGCTCGCCGCCGTCGAAGACGTACTGTTTCGCATGCTCGTCAGCATGTACCACACCAGGGTAAAATACCCCGGACAAACGGTCGAAGCCGTCGGGAGAAGACGATGAACAACGAACCGCTCCTCGTCGTCAGGATGAACGATGCGTCGGGCGGCGCGGCGATAGATCAGGACCGAATCGCCGACGTTCTCGATTTCGCCTACAGAAGCAAACGGAAAACCCCCGCCGTGATCGACATCCTCGTCGCGGGCGATCTCGAAATGGCCCGGCTCAACCGGCGGCATTTGAACAAAGATACCCCGACCGACGTCCTCGCCTTCGACGACGGCGAGGACGAGGACGGAAGAATCCGGCTGGGCGATATCGCCGTCGGCTTCGAAGTCGCCATGCGCGAAGCCGGGGAACGGGGCGTTCCGTTCGCGGACGAACTGCTGTTCTATGCATTGCACGGCTTGTTCCACCTGCTCGGCATGCGCGATGACGATGACGCGGAACGCGCCGAAATGCACAAGGCGCAGGCAAAGGCCATGCGCGATTTCGGCATCGAAATCGCGGACAATTTTTTTTAACCGACGGAGGAAAATAAAACACAATGCCGGACGATGTTCCCCTATGGGCCGACGGGATAATCATGTGCCTTTTAGCGCTGCTCAATTTCATGAGCGGCGCGTACGAATCCGCGCTCCTCGGAGCAAGCCGCTCCCGCATCATGAAAGCGTTGGAGAAGCGCTCCTCTCCGGCTTCCTCTTTTCTCAACCGCGCCGCGTCCGACGATCCCTCCATCCTGATGCGCGTCGACCTGCTCTACGTGTTCACGACCGCGCTGTTCATCTCGTTCGGGCTGTGGTGGTTCATGCCGGTTGACGCAATGTTTTCGCTTATACTGTACTTCTGGGGCACGGCGCTCCTCCTCGCCGTTCTCTTCCTCATCCGCATGGCGGCCAATTCGTTCGGGGACTATTTCGCCGAACGCATGGTCATCGGGGCCGCCGTTCCCGTCGCCATCGCCACCTTGCCCTTTCTGCCCCTCGTCATGACGGCGCTGGCGGCCGAACGCGTGTTCACCCGCGCCGTCGGAGTCGACGAGGAAGACGCGGAAGACGAACGGGAAGCCGAAGTCATCGACGCCGTATCCGACGGACAACTCGACGGCGTCGTCCTGGACGGGCAGAAGGAAATGATCGAAGGCATCTTCGAATTCAAGGACGCCGATGTCGCCGACGTCATCGTGCCGCGAACGGAAATGACCGTCGTCAACGCCGACGCGCCGCTCGAGGACGCAATCAGGCTGGCAATGGAAAAAGGATTGTCTCGACTGCCCGCCTACCGGGGCAACCGCGACAATATCGTCGGCATTTTCTACGTCAGGGACTGCCTCCTCTATTGGGAAAAACCGGAAGAAGAACGGCCGCCCCTGGCGGATATCCTGCGGCCGCCGCTGTTTGTGCCGGAAACGAAACTGATCCCCGAACTCCTGGCCGAAATGCGGCGCGGCCAATCGCACATGGCGGTGGTGCTCGACGAATACGGCGGCACCGCCGGACTCGTGACAATCGAGGACATGCTGGAGGAAATCGTCGGCGATATCCAGGACGAATTCGACGCCAAAAGCGCGGAGCAGGGTGGAAAAGTCAGGCAAATCGACGATTCCACCGTGTCCGCCGACGGCGCGGCGCACGTGGCGGAAATCAATAAAATGCTGGGTGAGGAAATAATTCCCGAAGACGACGACTACGAAACGGTCGCCGGCTTCGTGCTCGATAACCTCGGACATATCCCCAAGGCGGGCGAAACGTTCACCTATGAGGACAAACTGACCGTGCGCGTGCTGCACGCGGACGAACGAAGGGTCAGACGCGTGCGGCTGCAATTGATGGAACACGCGGAAGGATAAAGGGCGCCGCCCGCATCGGGCCGCCTCCGGGCATATCGCAACGGGAGATACTTGTGGACATTATCCGGCAAATCACCATCTCGGAGGTCATACTTCTGTTCAATCTGGTATTTGTGCTGCCAGCCATGGCGCTTCTCATCCTGCAACTCAGAAAGTACGAACGCCAGTTCGGCCCGTTGCCGGAAGAAACCAAAAAGAAAAGCAGGAAGAAAAAGGAAAAGGAAGACACCGCGGCGGCGGCGGCCCTGTTTTCGCCCGCCAATCCGGACAAATACCCCTATGCCGCCAAAAATTTCCTTTCCGCCGGCGACATCGCCTGCATCACCGCACTCGAGGAAGCCTTCGGCCCCGACGTCAGGGTTTCTCCAAAGGTCGCATTGTGGGAGACTATCGAGCCGACCGAAAAGGACGCGGAATACCGCGACCGGCTACATGGGCGGAATTACGACTTCCTCCTCTCCGACAAGGCGCTGGGACAGCCGCTTTCCGCAATCATGTACAGGCCGGTGAGCGGACCGGCCATCGCCAAATCCGACGAAATGAAAAAAATATGCGCCGCCGCCGGCATGCAACTCGTGTTTATCGAACAGGCGGCGGAATACAATACGGAAAATTTGAAAAACGAACTGGGGATTCCGAACTTCGATTTATAGAAAAGGATTGCGCCGCGGCATGAAAATATATGTTCGCTACCTGCTGTTCCGACTGTTGATATTTGCGTGCAATATTCTGCCGCAGCGCTTCTGCTATTGCATCGCGCTCCGTATCGCGGATCTCAATTTTTACGTCCTGGACAAGCAAGGAAGAAAAGCGGTCGAGGACAACCTCCGCATCGTCCTGCCGCGCGCGACCGACAGGCGAATCAGGAAAGAAGCGCGCTGGACCTTCCGCAATTTCGCCAAATACCTGACCGAATTCTTCCGCTTCCGCCATTACGACATGAACTTCTTCGATACAAACGTCGCCGTCTTCGGCATGGAGCATATCGACAACGCGCTTAAGCTGGGCAAAGGCTGCGTATGTTCGTCCGCGCATCTGGCCAATTGGGAACTGGGCGCGGCATGCGCGTCAATTGTTGGGAAAAAGCAGCTCACCGTGTCCGTCGCCATGCACCGCTATAAAAAAATAAACGATCTGTTCATGCGCGAACGGCGGGCAATGGGCCTGACCGTGACGGATATGGCGCGGGGAGCCGCCAGGACAATGCTTCGGGCCTTGCAGCGGAATGAAGTGGTGGGGGTCATGGGTGATCGGGATCCGACGGAGCAGGGGGTGACGGTGCAGTTTTTCGGAAGGCCGTGCCGCTTTCCGCAAGGGCCGGCGAGGTTGGCCGTATCGACGGGCGCTCCGCTCATTCCCGCCTTTTGCCTGCGGCGGACCAACGATTCGTTCACCCTGATCTTTCTGCCGCCGGTTCCGGCGCCGATCGAAGGAACGCGCGACGAAAAAGTGCGGCAAATGACCCAGTCTTTCGCCGACATCATCGCCAGTTATATTGAAATGTATCCCGACCAATGGGCTGTTTTCTATCCCTTCTGGGAAGGCAACTGGCAACCGGAGTAGTGGTGAACAACGCTGTTCCTTTATCGGCACGAATCCCGGGCGCGGATTCCTCGCACCCGCTTCGCTCGGGCCGGAATGACGGTTTTTATAATCGCAAAGCGTACCCGGAACGCTTCCTTCTTCCCCCACGCAATA
>DAIPJX010000254.1:0-3252 GCA_036770065.1 Planctomycetota bacterium | reverse complement strand
CACCCGGAACGGAAGCCGCTGATGGAGAGGGGGGCTTTCCCCGGAATCGTCGGCGAAAATATAACTGTACGGTCTATGTAATACGGTTTTTTCTGATCTCGCATGTTGGCACGGGAGGGGAGTATGGGCAGGTCACATCGCATTTTCCATGTTGTGATTGCTGTTCTATTCCTGACATCTGCTGTTGCGGCGGAAAAAATTCCGATTCACATCATTTCGCTCGGAACGGGAACGCAAATCGCTTTATGGAATCGAACCATGTGGGACAAGGCTGGACTCACACCTCCGAATACATGGGAAAGCCTTCTCGTTTCGATGAAACAACTGACTGATACGTTGGGTCCCGATGGTCGGGCGCTGGATTCGAATTCCGGTCTGCGCATTTACATGACCCACTCCTTTACACGGTCATAACGCCTCAGAACGAATGACAGCCTGCGCCCCGTCTACTCCGTATGGCTTATATCGACACACGGAAAACCAGATTCGCTCACATGTCTTTCATACCGCCTCCTCTTTCGGATTTGGAGTTGGAGAAGGGGTTGGCCGGTAGGATGAGCGCGCTTATGAAGGAGAGCGATGCGTCGAGCGAGCAGTTTGAGCGATCGGGATTCGATATTTCCGCTTCGTCGTGGACAGGCGCTTTTTATGTGTTCCGGGCGAAACATATAACTGTGTGATGGCGCATAATGCTGTTTCCTGTTCCAATTGTGAGGCATGTTTTCTTTTACGGGAGGGAATCATGAACAAAACACATCGAATTCTATTGGCTTTGTTTGCGGCAGTATTTCTGGCGTCGGCCGTCGCCGCGGAAGAAATACCGATTCGTATCTCCTGGTGGGGGGGAACGGCCCGACAGGAAGGCACCTTGAAGGCGATACAATTGTTTGAATCGAGAAATCCCGGCGTCTCCTTCAAGTCCGAGTATATGGGTTGGACCGGCTATCTCGAACGCTTGACCGTTCAGATGGGCGCCAATACCGAACCGGATATCATGCTGGTCGACTGGGCATGGCTCAACATGTTCTCTTCCGACGGCAACGGTTTTTACGATATCTACCAACTCAAGGATTCGTTCAATCTCGGCGAGTACGCGGACAATCTTTTGGACATGGGCACGGTCAAGGGCAAGTTGAACGCGATTCCCCTCGGCGTCGGCGCGCAAATCGTCATATGGAATAAGACCATGTGGGACAAGGCCGGACTCACTCCGCCCACGACATGGGCCGATCTTCTCGCTTCTGGCGAAAAAGTCGTTGAAAAACTCGGTCCCGAGTATCGGTCGATGGACACGAACTCGGATCTTCGCATTTATATGACCCATGCCTATATTTTCCAGAAAACCGGAAAACAGTTCCTGGATCCGGAAAAGCCGGAAGTGGCGCTCACCCGGGACGAACTCGTGGAATGGACGCGGTTCCACCAGCAGTTGATGTCGTCGAAAACCTATCCTGATCTTCCCTATCGTTCCAGCGTCGCGGGCGGCGACACCCGGAAACAGAATCAGGAATTGGAGGAATTCATCTCCGGCAAATGGATGGGCGCGAACTGCTGGGACGCCAGCATCCGTCTTTATCTGAGCAATTTTGGAAAAGATAACGCGTTCACTTTCACGCTTGGCGAGTTCCCCACCATGCCCGACATGAAGAGCTCCGGTCGGGTCGCTCGTCCCAACATGATGTTTGCTATCAGCAAAAATTCGAAACATCCCGAGATTGCGGCGAAATTCCTCGATTTCATTCTCTGCACCGAAGAAGGCGTGGAAATCATGGAAGACATTTACGGTGTTCTTCCGTCGAATATCGCGTTCAAAACCCAGATCGACAATAAACTCATCAGCGAGCTCAACCGGCAGGCGTCCGAACAGATCCGGAATGCCGACACCCATCTTCCCAGCCCCTATTTCGAACATCCACGTATGCTGGAAATGATGCGGACCGTTTTCGAAGAACTTCAGTTCGACAAGATTACACCTGAAGAAGCTGCGGACACCCTCCTGAGAGAAGGCAACCGGCTTGTCGCGAGACTGGCGCGGTAGTCAATCAGGGAACAAGGCTTATTTTCGCAAAGTGGGCGTTTGTGTCGTTGAACTGTCCGCTTTGCGAAAATTTCGACAGTGTCATTCAAACGCATTCCAAAAAAGGTTCATAATGAAACCGATCAATATGGCGATTCTCGGCGCTGGTCGCATTGCCGTCAAAATGGCCTCCACCATTGCCGGAATGACTTCGGTTAAACCGTATGCCGTCGCTTCCCGCGATATCGGGAAGGCGAAGGAATTCGCCGACAAAAATGGCATCGCCAAAGCGTACGGTTCGTATCGCGATATGCTCGGCGACCCGGAGGTGGATCTGGTCTATGTCGCTACTCCGCATTCTCATCATCACATGCATGCCAAGCTCTGTCTCGAGTACGGCAAACATGTGCTGGTTGAAAAGGCATTCACTTCCGACGCGGCGAAAGCCCGGGACATTATCGCTCTCGCCCGGGAAAAGAAGTTGCTCGTCACCGAAGCGATGTGGACCCGCTATATGCCTTTTTCAAAAACGATTCGCGAGATCGTGGATTCCGGAGCAATCGGAAAACCGGCGGCTCTCTACGCTTGCCTCGGATACACCAATGCGTTATGGAACAAACGCATTCAACGTCTTGAACTTGCGGGCGGCGCTCTTCTCGATCTTGGCGTTTATCCGATAAACTTCGCCATGATGGTTTTCGGGAACGACATTGTCGACGCCACGGCAGTCTGCACCAAGCTTCCCACTGGTCCCGATGCGCAGGAAACGATGGTTCTCACCTATGCGGACAACCGGCTTGCTACGCTGTTCGCTTCCTCCATCGCTTCAACCGACAGGAGAGGGATAATCTATGGCGACAAGGGCTATCTTGTCGTCAACAACATCAATAATCCTCAGTCGGCGCAACTGTTCGACGTTGACTGGCAACCGGGAGAAAAATTTACCAGCCTACCGCAAATCACCGGATTCGAATACGAAGTCGAGGCCGCCGTCAAGGCTATCCGCGAAGGAGCGATTGAGTGTCCGGAAATGCCCCACTCCGAGACGATCCGTGTTTTGCAAATGATGGATTCGTTCCGGGCGAAATGGGGAATTGAGTTCCCCGAGCCGGAGGCGGACTGTTGACGCATTTTTGTATGGACGAATGAACTATTCTTCATGGGAGATTATAATGGCCAAGGAATTCATCAGCTCGACGTATACGAAAAACCCGCGCTTCAATTATTTGAAGGAA
>DAIPJX010000051.1:0-12110 GCA_036770065.1 Planctomycetota bacterium | reverse complement strand
CCGAGTGGCGGTCAATTTTGCATTGATTTCCCGCGTTCGCGAGTCGAACGCGGGTTTTCTGTACTTGGGAATGGGTTATGGCTTCATTGGTTTATCTGGCATCGCGGCGGTTTTTGCGCATAGCGTTCCGGTTGACGGGCGGGCTTGAGTCGACGGGGCAGGAGCATGTTCCGGTTGCCGGTCCTCTCATCGTCGCGTGCAATCACGCGTCGCACCTTGATCCGATGATACTTGGCGCGGCGTTTCGTCGCGATTTGCATTATATGGCGCGTCGCACGTTGTTCGATGTGCCGGTGTTTTCCTGGCTGATCACCGCGAATCAGGCGTTTCCGCTGAATCGCGAGGGCGATAGCCGGGATGCGCTCAGGGTGTTTGGCGAGCGCCTGGAATTGGGCAACGCGGTTGTCATGTTTCCCGAGGGGACGCGTTCGTATGACGGCGTTTTCGGCGAAGTCAAGCCGGGGGTTGGCATGTTGTCGGTTCGTAACCAGGCGCCGGTCGTGCCGACGTATATTTGGGGGAGTTTTCAAGCGTGGCCCCGCGGGAAGAAATATCCGGGCCGCCATCATTTGAAATGTCTTGTCGGCCCTCCCATCCATCCATCCGGCGACAAGGCCATCCGCAAGGCGGAACAGGGTCGCATCAATGACGAGGTCGGAAAATCGATTCGCCGCCTTGAACGGAAGGCTTGGGAGGGCGAGCCGAATCCGCCCGCTTTGTTGATGGAGCGGTGGGAACGCGAGGAAGAATAACGGGGCGGATGTTTGGGAGAAGTGCCTGTATTTTTTATGCATGATGCGTTGACAAGGGCGTGAAACGGGATGTGGCAGTCAAGAATATTGATATGCAAACCTGTTCAGTTGCAAGATGTTGACGGTTAAAGTTGGGAAAAATGCCGGCCTGTCCGGAAAAAAACTTGTAATTTTCCGGTATTTCCTATTTATATATCGTGTTTGGGAGATGCCTCCGGTTTTGCCGGCAGGATTTTTTGTGTAATAGTAATAGGATTGTGGCGGCGGCTGCCGAGCGCGGCCGTCATTTCAAAGAAGAACGGTTTTACGAAGGGATTGATATGAGCATGAGCCGCGATGAAATCAAGGAAAAGGTCATCGATATTACGTGCGATCAGCTTCAGGTTAGCCGCGAACAGGTGAAGGACGAATCGGCTTTTGTTGAAGATTTGGGCGCGGATTCGTTGGATATCGCCGAGTTGGTCATGGAGTTTGAAGACGAATTCGATCTGGAGATTCCGGAAGACGAACAGGGCATTCGTACGATCAACGCCGCTGTCGACTTTATTTCCGGCAAGATCAACAAGTAATTGAAGTGCGTGGAATATGTTTTTGAGAGTGCCCGCCGCCAGGTTTGTCTGGAACAACTCTGGCGGCGGTAGTTGTAGAACTCGCCACGGCGGGAACAGCGAAAGGAACCGCGATGCCCGATGCGCAAAAACGCCGAGTCGTGATTACGGGATTGGGTTGCGTCACCCCGCTCGGCAACGATCTGGAGACGAGCTGGAAGGGAATTCTGGACGGCAAGTCCGGCGCCGCCGAGTTGACCCTGCTCGACAAGGATCTGTTCGATGTGAAATTCGGCTGTGAAGTCAAGGGGTATGCGCCCGAAAACTACATGGACCCGAAGCTGGTGAAACGAACGGATCGTTTTGTCCATTTCGCTCTTGGCGCGTCCAAAATGGCATTGGCGGACGCCAATATGCAGCCAGGCTCCTTTGTTCCCGAACGCGCCGGCATAGTGTACGCATCCGGCATAGGCGGCATCCGCTCCATCGAAGAACAGTACGAGCGCTTCAAGTCGAAGGGCACGAAACGGGTCAGTCCTTTCACGATCCCCCTTCTCATGATTAACGACGCGCCGGGCCAGATGGCGATTGATTACAATTTCAAGGGTCCGAATTACGCCACCGTCACCGCTTGCGCCAGTTCCACGAACGCCATAGGTCTTGCCATGCGCCATATTCAATGGGGCGAGGCCGATGTTATGATGGCGGGCGGTTCCGAAGCCGGTTTTTCCATTCTCGGCATGGCGGCGTTCATCAACATGGGCGCGCTTTCTCACCGGAATGACGATTGCACCAGGGCGTCCCGTCCGTTTGACAAGAACCGCGACGGCTTTGTCATGGGCGAGGGCGCGGGCACGTTGGTGCTCGAGGAACTCGGGCACGCCAAGGCGCGCGGCGCGAAAATTTATGCCGAAGTGCTTGGCTACGGATTTACCGACGATGCCCATCACATCACGGCGCCCGAGGAAACGGCCGACGGCGCGACCCGGAGCATTGCCCAGGCGATAGCCAACTCCGGCTTGAAGCCCGAGGACATTGATTACATCAACGCTCACGGCACTTCCACGGAATTCAACGACCGCACCGAAGCGCGGGCGATCAACCGTGTTTTCGGCGAGTATGCGAAAAAAGTTTCGGTCAGTTCCACCAAGGGTCACACCGGGCATTTGCTGGGCGCAGCCGGCGCGATTGAGGCGATATTCCTTTCGATGGCGATAAAGAACAAGATTGTGCCGCCGACCATCAATTACGAAACGCCCGATCCGGAATGCGATCTTGACGTGACGCCGAACAAGCCGCGCGAGCGCGACATTCGCTACGGTCTTTCCAATAACCTGGGGTTTGGCGGGCATAACGCCACCCTGTGCCTTGGCAGGTATGATGCATAACCGCGTGACCGGTCCCTTGTCCGCAGCCGGGTAAATCCATTCTGGACGAAAATCGCCCGCCGGTTTACAATCGGCGGGCGTTGTTGCAACATGATGTCAAATCGCAAGTTCTCGCCGTATATGTTTGTTTAGGAGATTCAGGACATGATTGATTATTTCCTCACCGAAGAGCAGCAGATGATGGTCGAAACAGCCCGGGAGATCGCGGAAAAGAAAATTATTCCCGTACGCGCCGAGTATGACGAATCGCAGGCGTTTCCGCACGATGTTTTCAAGGCCATTGTCGACGCCGACCTGACCGGCGTGTATATTCCGGATGAATACGGCGGATGCGCGGGCGATACCGGCATCATGAACATGTGCCTGGTGACGGAACAGTTTTCCAAAGCGTGCGGCGGCATTGCCCTGTCGTTTGCCGGGACGGCTTTGGGCACGTTGCCCATCATGATTGCGGGCGACGACGCGCAGAAGAAAAAGTATTTGCCGCGCATCGCCTCCGGCACGCTTGCCGCGTTCGGCATTACCGAGGCCGACGCCGGTTCCGATGCGGCCAGCATGCGCACCACCGCGGTCCGCGACGGCGACGATTATATCATCAATGGTTCGAAGCTGTTTATTTCGAACGGCGGCGAAGCCGATATTTATTCGATTTTCGCCATGACGGACAAGAAGAAGGGCGCGCGCGGCTGTTCCTGTTTCGTGATTGAAAAGGACACGCCCGGCTTCACCTTCGGCAAAAAGGAAGACAAGATGGGCATCCGCGCGTCCTGCACGCGCGAACTGATTTTCCAGGACTGCCGCGTTCCCGCCGCCAACCGTCTCGGCAAGGAAGGTTCCGGCTTCATGACCGCCATGAAGACGTTCGACAATTCCCGTCCCGGGGTTGGTTCGCAGGCGCTTGGCATTGCGCAGGGCGCTCTGGACGCGGCCATTGGCTACGCCCGCCAGCGCAAGCAGTTCGGCCGTCCGATCATCGCCAACCAGGGCTTGCAGTGGATGCTGGCCGACATGGCGATGCAGACCGAAGCCGCGCGCGCGCTTATTTACGCCACCGCCCGCTGGATCGACGCCGGCGCGAAACGTCCGACGGGCGCTTCGGCCATGTCCAAGTGTTTCGCCTCCGATGTGGCGATGAAGGTGGCGATTGACGCGATTCAGGTCTTTGGCGGCGTCGGCTACACGAAAGAGTATCCGATTGAAAAATACGCCCGCGACGCCAAGATTACGCAGATTTATGAAGGCACCAACCAAATTCAGCGCGATGAAATCGCGCTCGCGTTGATTAAGGAAGCGGCCCGGGGATAAAAGACGTCCGCGTTTTGAGGGGAAGGACGGACAAACGGGATGCCTTGAACGCCGCGCATGGCGTTCAAGGCGTTTGAAAGGTTTTTCTTCATGGGTAAGCGAAAGAAAAAGTCTCTTGAGAACGATGCGTGCGAAGGCGGCGAAAACGCGAATGGCGACAAGTTCGACATTCACGAGCTTCCGGATTTGCGTGGATTGCGATGTCATTATTTGCCTTCCGACGGCGGCGGGAACGATTCGTTGTCGGCGTTGCCGGACGAGGAGCATGCCCGTTTTCCCCTGGTTCGTTCCACGTTGGAGGAAGCACGGCGTTTCTATCGGGAAAATACCGAACGCGGAGACGAGGAGAAGGATGAGCTGACGGAGCTTCTCGATGAACTCTAACTTACCCACTTGGATGGAACAGGTGCCGTTGAAAACTGTTGGCGTTTTATGCGCGGTGAATATTTTTGGCAAGAACATTGAGACCAGGCATACGGCGCTTTCCGGAAAACGGTATCTTCATAATGCGGTCGAAAGCGTAGTGAATTACGTATTGAATCCGATGCTCCCGTCTTTGGGCGCGCAGGGCGACGCTTTGGAGAACCTGACGAACGAGCAGGAACGGGCGCTCCAGAATATCAGGGATTGTTTCAATTTTATTTTCCATATTCAGGTGGAATACTTCAAAACCTTGAATCGGCTGCGGCCGGAACGGTTTCAGTCGAAAAAAACAGGGGAACGCTTTCATCTGAATACATTTGCGGGGAAAGCTCCCACGCTGATCAATTCCGAGAAGCGCTACCTGATACTGGCCAAACTGGATGGAGTTCAGCCGTTTAGCCTTGATCTGGACTGGAATGCCGAGTTTGTCTGGCCGTCGGATGAAATTCGCCGATTGTTCCGCGATCGGTTGTTTGCGGCGCAGGAGGCGTATGCGGGAACGCTTCGTTTGGGCGAGTGGTACAGTTTGCGGGACAGGACCCTTATTATTCCGCTTAAAACGATAATGGATGATTTGTCCGAGTATTTCGATCATCTTGCTTTTGCCGCGTATTTGATGGCGCGCAACAGCTATAAACCGGTGGAGGAATACGAAGCGAAAGTGGTCACGAATTTGCGTGAATCATGCCGGTATCTGGAACGATTTGCGCTTACCATGTTGCGGATGAATTTGTATTCCGTGATTAAGCACGACATCAGCCTGCTGGACGACGAGTTGTTGAAACGGGTGATCCAGTTGCAGGCGGAAGATGATATATGGATTTTACCCGGCGATTTCGATGCTCGGCGGCTTGAGTATGCCGATGTTTTTCAAAGCCTGTATCAGGCTATTGGTTTTACGTTGTAGGAGCCTGTCCGGGTAGGGTCCAGGGGGTGTGTTGCGCCAACGGATGAGTCGATGTGATTGCATCATTTGAGCAAGAGGAGTCGAGAGTGAATATCGTAGTATGCATTAAACAAGTGCCGGACACCACCAATGTCCGTATCGATCCTGTTACGAACACGCTTGTTCGCCAGGGCGTCGCTTCGATTATCAATCCGTTCGACGCCTACGCGATTGAAGAGGGCGTGCGCATCCGCGAACGGTTGGGCGAAGGCAAGGTCACCGTTGTCACCATGGGTCCGCCGCAGGCGGAGTCGGCGCTCCGGGAAGCGATTTCTCTTGGAGCCGACGACGCGGTGCTGTTGTCGAGCCGCGCGTTTGCCGGCGGCGACACCTGGTCCACCAGCCTGACCTTGGCGCTCGCCATGAAAAAGCTGAACCCGGATGTGGTGCTGGCGGGCAAGCAGGCGATTGACGGCGATACGGCGCAGGTTGGTCCCGGTATTTCCTGCCATCTTGACTGGCCGCAGGCGTGTTATGTGTCGAAAGTTCGGGAAATTGAAAAAGGCCGCGCCGTCGTCGAATGCCTGATGGAGACGGGGAAGGAAGTTCTGGAAGTTTGTCTTCCCGCCGTTCTCACTGTGGTGAAAGAAATCAACGAACCGCGTTTGCCGTCGTTGAAGGGCAAGATGCGGGCTAAAAAGGCCGAGATACCGGTTTGGGACGAAAAGGCCATCGACGCCGATCCGGAAAAGATCGGTTTGAAGGGGTCTCCCACGGCGGTGAATCGCACATTTTCTCCGCCCCATCGCGGCGGCGGCGAGATGATTGAAGCCGAGACCGCGCCCGAGGCGGCCAGAATCATTATAGGAAAAATCAGGGAATTGCATATAGCCTAGCGGTCAAACGCGAGAAGGAATACGGAAATGTCGGAAAACGCTTTACTCATCAATCCTGAAAAATGCGTCGGCTGCCAGGCATGCGTCAAGGCCTGCCCGTTCGGTGCGCTGGAAATGTCCGGAAAGCTTGCCGTCGTCAATGACAGTTGCACGTTTTGCGGATCGTGCGTTCCGTCCTGCAAGTTTGGGGCGATCGCCATGGAGCGCGCGGAAAAGGTCGCGGCCGTCAATATTGACGAATACAAGGGCGTGTGGGTGTTTGGCGAACAAATCGACGGCGTTGTTCAAGGCGTCGTGTACGAATTGATCGGCAAGGGCCGGGAACTCGCGGACAAGCTGGGCGTGCCGCTGTCTGTTCTTGTGCTCGGCCACAACATGGACGAGGCATGCGACGAGTTGCTCGACTATCCGGTCGACGCTGTTCTTCAGGTCGACGATCCGGAGTTGAAACACTATGCGAGCGAACCGTATGCGCGGGTCGTGTCGGACTTGATTGCGAAACGGAAGCCCGAGATTTTCCTCGCGGGCGCGACGGCGATCGGCCGTTCGTTCCTTGCCCGCGTCGCGGTTGAAGTGCATACCGGCTTGACGGCGGATTGCACCGGGCTTGACATTACGGACGAGCGCCTTTTGCTCCAGACGCGTCCCGCCTTCGGCGGCAACATCATGGCGTCGATTCTCTGCGCCAAACACCGCCCGCAAATGTCGACTGTCCGTCACAAGGTCATGCAGTCGGCGGTCAAGGACGGCGCGAGAAAAGGCACGCTGGAAAAACTGACTGCTGACGGCAAGCTGCTGGCGTCGCGCACCAAGCGTCTCGACTTCCTTCCCGAAGCGGGCGATACGGTCAACCTGGTCGAAGCCGACATCATTGTCTCCGGCGGCCGCGGCCTTGGCCGCCCGGAAGCGTTCGGCATGATTGAAAAATTGGCGAAGCTTCTCGGCGGCGCCGTCGGGTCGTCGCGCGCGTCGGTGGATGCGGGCTGGATGCCGTATTCGCACCAGGTCGGCCAGACCGGGAAAACGGTGCAGCCGAAGCTGTACATTGCGTGCGGCATTTCCGGCGCGGTGCAGCATTTGGTCGGCATGTCGTCCGCCGACCGCATTATCGCCATCAACAAGGACAAGGACGCGCCCATCTTTTCGGTCGCGACCTGGGGCATTGTCGGCGACGTGTTCGAAGTCGTGCCGGCCATGATTCGCGAATTGGGCGGCGAAGCGTAGAACATGCAAATCCTGTAGGGCCGCATCTCCGGAACGGCTTGTTCCGGAGATGCTTTTTGAAACGGCACGGTATGGACAGAAATGCATTGCGTCAAACATTGGGGGACCGCCCGTTCATTCTGGACGGCGCGACCGGAACGGAATTGTTCAAGCGCGGTTTGCCCGCCGGCGTTGCGCCGGAACAGTGGGTGATGGACAATCCCGAATCGATCCGGGGCCTGCACCGCGAATACTATGCGGCCGGTTCCGACATTGTCCTTGCCTGCACGTTTGGCGCGAACAGGATCAAACTGGCGGACCACGGCCTGGAAAAACAGGTGCGGGAGATGAACCAGCGCCTTGTCGGGATTTCCCGCGCGGTTGTGCCGGAGGGTAAATTGCTCTTTGGCGACATGTCGCCGACGGGACAGCTTGTCGAGCCGTTCGGCCCGTTGTTGTTCGAGGAAGCGGTCGACGTGTACCGCGAGCAAGCGCGGGCGCTTCTGGACGGCGGCGTCGACGGGTTCATGATTGAGACGATGATGGATATTCAGGAAGCGCGCGCCGCGCTCCTGGCGGTGCGCGAGGTTGCGCCGGAATATCCGGTTTTTGTCGGCATGACGTATGAAAAGAATGGCAGGACGCTTGGCGGCATGCTGCCGGAGACGGCGGTCGTGACGCTTCAGGCGTTGGGCGCGGATGCGGTTGGCTGCAATTGTTCGACTGGCCCGGAAGAAATGCTGGTGTTGATGAACCGCATGATTCCGTATGCGAATATTCCCGTCTTTATCAAACCGAACGCGGGCATGCCGGAACTGGTTGACGGGCGCAATATGTACCGCATGCCGCCGGACTCGTTCGCGCGGGCGGTGGCTGTCGGCGTTTCGTCGGGCGCGGGCATTATTGGAGGCTGTTGCGGCACAACGCCTGGCCACATAGCGGCTGTCAAGCGTTTGCTTGATTCCGGCGTGGCGAGACGGGGCGAACCGGTTCAGCCGCGTGCGGCGCTGAGTTCCGCCCGCGCCGTCTTCGACATGGCGGGAGAGAGCGGCATAACGCCGCCCGTCACCATTATCGGCGAGCGAATCAATCCGACCGGGAAGAAGGCGTTCCAGGCGGAACTTCTCAAGGGCGATTTGTCCCGTGTCCTGACCTTTGCCGAAGAGCAGGCGGCGTCGGGCGCGTCGTTGTTGGACGTCAATCTCGGCCTCGGCGGCGTTGACGAAGCGTCGATGCTGCGGCAGGCTGTCGGCATGCTTGCGCCGGTGACGGATTTGCCGCTGGTCATTGATACGGTCGATCCCGAGGCGATGGAAAAGGCGCTCCGCTTTTATCCCGGCCGTGCGCTGGTGAATTCGGTGTCGGGCGAAACGGGCCGATTGGAACATATTTTGCCGATTGCGGCGAAATACGGCGCGATGATTATTGTCCTGCCGGTGGGAGAAGGATTTATTCCCGAGACCGCGGACGAGCGGATGCGGGTGGCGAATGAAATCATCGCCGCCGCGAAGCGTCTCGGTTTTTCCCATGACGACATGATAGTCGACTGTTTGGCGATGACGGTGAGTGCGGATCCGAATGCCGGTATCGCCGCGCTTGAATGTATCCGCATGTGCACGGACGCGGGGCTGAGGACGCTTCTTGGCCTTTCCAATGTTTCGTTCGGCATGCCGGAGCGGAAATGGTTAAACAGCGTTTTCATGACGATGGGTATGGTCAACGGATTGTCGGCCGTGATTGCGAATCCGTCTTCGGAATTGCTGATGGAGGCCAAGACGGCCGCCGACGCGCTTCTTGGACGGCATGGCGGCACGGCCGCGTATATCGAGCGCTTTGCGGCGAACAAGGACGACGCGCCCAAACCGTCCGCGCCCGCTTCGGCGAAGGAAGCGTCGCCTCTTCCCGAACAGGCGGCGGACGCGGTGCTGAAGGGACGGATCAAGCAGGCCGGTCCGCTTGCGATGGACGCGGTCCGGGGCGGGATGAACGCGGGCGAACTTGTTTCGTCGTATCTTGTTCCGGCGATTATGAGCGCCGGAGACAAGTATGAAAAAGGAACGTATTATTTGCCGCAATTGATGCTGGCGGGCGAGGCGATGCGTTTGGCGCTTGAGGCAATCGAGCCGGAACTTGCGAAAGAGCGCGCTTCCGGCGTCCAGGGTGAGGCCAAAGGCAAAATCGTCATGGCGACGGTCAAGGGCGATGTGCATGATATCGGCAAGAATCTCGTCACGTTGATGCTTCGCAATCACGGGTATGAGGTGATTGATTTGGGCAAGGATGTCGCGCCGGAGCGGGTTATCGAGGCGATTGATCGGGAGGGGCCGCAGATTGTCGGTCTTTCCGCGCTGATGACGACGACGCTCGCGGCGATGAAGGAAACGATCGGTCTTGTCAAGGGCGCCGGCAAGACGGTGAAGTTCATGGTCGGCGGCGCGGCGGTGACGGAGCATTTTGCAAAAGAGGCCGGTGCGGACGGCTATTCGGCGGACGCGGTGTCGGCGGTGAGGCTGGCGAATGCGCTGATGGAAGGAAATGGGTGATGGCGAAAAATGTTGTCGAAAGCATGCGTGAGCGGTTATATCAGCGGGATCCGGTTTTTTCGTTCGAGTTTTTTCCGCCGAAGGACGAGCGCGGGATGAAAACGCTGGAGGCGTCCCTGGCTGAGCTGTCGCCGCTTGACCCGGCGTTTGTTTCCGTCACATGCGGCGCTGCCGGCAGTACGCGCGATTTAACGCGTGACCTTGTCATTTCCATGCAGGAGCGGTATGACTTCAGCGTGATGGCGCATATTACGGCGACCGGGTATTCGCGTCTGGAGTTGGCGGATTTGGTTGCCGATTACAAGCGGCGGGGCATTTGCAATTTCCTGGCGCTTCGCGGCGATCCGCCGAAGGATGCGCCGGACTGGCGGCCGCCGGCGGACCAGGCGGAGACGGCGGCGGAGGTTGTCCGGATTATTCGGGAGGTTGCGCCTGGCGTGTCGATTGGCGTTGCGGGATATCCGGAGAAGCATCCTGCGGCCGCGACGGCGGAGAGCGACTTGGCCAGCCTTGCGGAGAAGGTTCGGGCCGGCGCCGATTTTGTCGTGACGCAGTTGTTTTTCAATAACGAAAGCTATTTCAATTTTATTGCGCGTGCTCGCGCGGCGGGGGTCAAGGTGCCGATTTTGCCGGGCATAATGCCGGTGACGCGGTCGGGACAGGTGGAGCGCTTCAAGGAATTGTGCGGGGTTTGCGTGCCGCCGCATCTGGACGAACTGTTCGCGGACGATGATGAAGTGAAGAGCGGCCGCGTGGGCGTCGCGTATGCTGCCGCGCAATGCGCCGATTTGCTTCGTCGCGGCGCGGTCGGTGTGCATTTTTATACATTGAACCAGTCCCGCGCCAGCCACGCGTTGTACGGAATTCTCAAGGGAATGGGGTGGTAGACAACAATCCCGCCGCCGGCACGAGACGCTTCACTTGACTGGCTGATTGAGTTTTACTGCGGTGTATGGATGGCGGTTTGGGCAATGGGCAGTTCCACCGCTGTTCGTGTGCCTTCGCCTTTGTGGCTGTTCAGGGTGAGAGAGCCGTTGTATCCGTCTATGATGTTTCGCGACAGCGACAGACCGAGTCCATATCCGTGCCCAACGGTTTTGGTTGTGTAAGAATAATCGAATGAAGCGGCGATTTCATCGATCGTCAAACCACGACCCGTATCGACAATCTCGACCACAGCCCATGAATACACGCATTCAGTTTTGACTGTCAGTGTGCCGCCATTCGGCATTGCTTCTATTGCGTTTTCGATCAGGTTATAGAAAACATGACACAGGTCGTCCGGGTCGGCTATTACCCGAATTTTGTCTGTATCTTCGGTGCTGCAGGAAAGAGTGACATTGCTCGTTTTCATTTTTTCGGCGAGCAGAGCGAGAGCCTGTCGGAGCGGTTCGGCTATCCTGACCGCTTTTGCGTCCGGCTGACGACGTGATTTTTTTATTCCATTGTCGATCGCTTGTCGGATTCGTTTCGTCATTTGCAGGAGAACGTATTTTTTTTCCCACTCCAATTTGTTTAGCAATGCGTCCATGTTTGCGAGGGGGGTGTTGACCGCTTGGGCCATATGGATAGCAGTGCGGCTGGCGGCTAAAAGCTGTTTTTCGATTATTGTGCCGCCCATGGCGTTTTCCGCATCAAGAACGGCGCGTCGCATTCGTCTGTCCGGCTGTACCGCGGTCGAGCGCAAACTTTCAGTCATATGGTTGATCGCATTGGCCGCTTCTCCGATTTCGTCATTTCTGTCGATGTCCAGCGATGCGGGGCGTCCCGCCGCGATTGCGATAGCTCCGTTTGCCAGCAACTTCAATGGTCGGAAGAGCAGCCGTTGCGTGGCGAACCAAAGGGAAATGACTTGCAAAACGGCGGAGAGGAAAAATACGGCGATATGAAAAGCATCAATGCGATTGGACTGCGTGTTTTCTTCCTGTCCACTGGAAAGCGCGAAAGAGAAAAAGAACACCGTCGCCATGCCGTTGATAACGGCGATGGCGATGAAGATGGCAAGCATTTTTCGCCGTAAATTCATGGCGTATCCTGTCGGAAGAAATATTGTCGATATTACACTCCAGTATAGCGTGTATTTTTTTTCTCGCAAGCCGGGCGGTTATATCCCAGGGTCATTTAATTCTCTTGAGGACTGTCTCGATGGCATCATCGCGATGTTCG
>DAIPJX010000253.1:0-3257 GCA_036770065.1 Planctomycetota bacterium | reverse complement strand
GGCGACAACGTCCAGATGAACGTCGAGCTGATTACTCCCATCGCGATGGAGACGCAGCTTCGTTTCGCCATCCGCGAAGGCGGCAGGACGGTGGGTTCGGGTGTTGTTACCGAAATTGTTGAGGCGTAGGTTTTTCGTTTTTCAAATTAACAATTAACAATGAACAATGAACAATGGAGGAAGAATTACATTTAGTTATCCGCACTTCCTTCGGAAGCGCTTGCGATGCATTTTTTGCGGAGCAAAAAATATGATGAATGTAATTATGCCGCCATTGTTCATTGTTAATTGTTCATTGTTAATTATCGTTTTTTTTGAGGAGGAATGATAATGGCGGAAAAGATTCGCATCCGCATGAAAGCCTACGACCACGACATGCTGGACAAGTGGTGCTTCAAGATTGTTGAAGCGGCCAAGAACTCCGGCGCCCGTGTCTCCGGGCCGATTCCGCTGCCGACCCGTATTGAGCGGTACACGGTTTTGCGCAGTCCGCACGTTGACAAGAAGAGCCGCGAGCAGTTCGAGATCCGCACCCACAAGCGCGTGGTGTATATTACCGAGCTTACCCGCTCCACCATGGATTCCATCAGCCGGGTGGTCCCGCCGCGCGGCGTTGATTTGAATGTCAAGCAGTTCGCTGGCTAGACGGGACGGTTTCACACGCTCCAGCGTTCCTCCGGGAAAGCTGTTGAGTCGTTTACGACTATAGGAGGTTTATTATTATGTGGCGCGGAATACTCGGCAAAAAGATAGGAATGACCCAGTTCTTCACCGAGGACGGGAAGCGCGTCGGCGTGACAGTCGTCGAAGCCGGCCCCTGCCCGGTGCTGCAGCTCAAGACGAAGGAATCGGACGGGTATGACGCATACCAGCTCGGTTTCGACGATCGCAAGGAACGGAACGTGACCAAGCCGCAAAAAGGCCATGCTGACAAGACCAAGAGCAATGCCAAGCGCTTTATCCGCGAAATCCGTCTGCGCGAACCGGTGGCCGATATCGAGGCCGGTTCCGTCCTGACTGTGGAAAACTGGACTGACGTTGAAGAAGTGCAGGTTACGTCGCGTTCGAAGGGCAAAGGGTTCCAGGGTGTTATGAAACGCCATGGCTACCACGGTCTGCGCGCGACCCACGGCGTCAAGACGCATCACCGTATCCCTGGTTCGAGCGGTTCGTTGACTCCGGCCCGTGTCGTCAAGGGCAAGCCCGGTCCCGGCCATATGGGTTTTGAGTGGATTACCCAGAAGGGCTTGAAGCTGGCGAAGGTGATTCCGGAAAAGAACCTGTTGTTGATTCAGGGTTCGGTTCCCGGACCTGCCGGCGGGTATGTCATTATCCGCCCGGCGCAGCCGTTTGTCCCGAGCAAATAGTTCCGTGATATCGGGATATATGGTTTTGGAAACACACGCGAGCACAGCTTCGGCTGTGCTCTTTTTTATTGCGGTCCGGACCGGCGGCGCGCGCATCCCTTTTTATCGGAAATCCTGATAAAATCATGATTTACCTCTTGCCATTTGCGGAAAAGTGTGGTTATATGATGGCCTGCGTTCTCTTCCTCCAGGGATGGGGATGCGCGAGGGCGCCTGGCATACGGGACGTGAACGGTGGAAAGAGCAGAAAGACAGTCGAATTTCGGTCTGACGCTTGTGGCGGGAATGCTTGCATTGCTGCTGACGCTTGCGCACGCTGTTCCGGTCGAGGCTGCGGATTCTTCACATTCACACTCCGATGCAATGGCCTCGCTCACCACGCTGAACCGCCAGTACGAAATCCTGAATATGGAGTTGGAACAGGCGATTCGGGATATTGAACAGAGACGGGAAGTCTCGGCGTATCCCGACCGGATGTTTTCCGCGCACAGGAACGCCACAGTGACGATAGGCGGCGAACTGCGGACCACCTACACCTACAGCGCGGGCAATACGATAGACAATGCGAACGCCGATCCCCTGTTCGCCAATCCGCGTTTCGGCAAATCACAGTTGGGCGACATTTCCGTTTCGACCGCCAAAATCGCCATAGACGCGCGGAGCGGACGTTGGCGCGCGCATCTGGATATGAACCTGAACGGGTACAACGGTCTCCAGCCGGTTGACAGGATGTACAACCGCGCTCGATACGATACTCCGCCGGGAACCGGCTATGAGCGGAAAAATCGCGATTTCTGGGTGAACGAAGCGTATATTGAACTGCGCAAGGACGGGCATTCCGGATTTGGTTTCAAGGCCGGGCTGATGGAGTTGCCGTTTGGCCTTGCGGCGAGGCCGGATTTGATTGGCCGGTCGTTCCTTGACGCGCCCAATCTGACCGCATCGTATTTGAACCGCCCGAATTCAGGCGATACCGGCCAGATGCTTCCCCACGCGTCGCGTTTTCTGAATCCGGCGGTTGCCTTGTCGGCCAGCTATGAGATGCGGGATATTATCCGTTTTGAAGCGGCGATATTCCAGGACAATGAACATGAGCGCTGGATCCGGACGCGGAAAAACGGCTATGATCGTTTTAGCGAAGAAAGCGCTATTCCCCTGTCCCACCAGATTGGTTTCAGCTTTTTGCCGCTGGAAGGCTGGGAGTTGTCCGCCACGTACCGGAACCGTCACAGCCGGAGCCGTGGATTGGCGGCCTGGACCAACTCGCCGTACCGGAGTGATTTTGGCGATGCGCTTTCGGGCGGGGGCGGCGATCCGTCGTGGGACGCGGCTCTTGGCCAATGGAGCGATGCGGGGACTGGTGTCGGGTTCGGATCGCGCCGGAACGAACAGGCGTTTGCCGTCGGTCTGACTGTCGAGATTCCCAATACCATGTTGGCCCTTCAGCTTGAATATGCGCATGGCTGGAATCAGGGATTTTCCAAATACATCAATTCGGACAATGTCAATGTTGGTTTTGCGTATCGTTTGACTCCGTGGTTGACGTTGTATGCGCAGGGTGAGTGGCTGCATGTCAAGGACCGGAGCTGGATGGCGCGAGCGGGTTCGGGTTGGGGGCGCGATACGCGGAATCACCGTTTGTACCGTGCCTTGTTTGGTGCGGAGTATGAGTTGTTTTCCGGGTTGATTGTGGAGGCTGGGTGGCAGTACGAGTATTGGAATTATTCATCGTCCATTGGCGACTCCAATCACACGGTAACGGCGAACATGTTCTATATGGGAACGCGTTTCCTGTTCTAATGCGTCTCGGTGTCCCTACGACAGTACTGCCGGTAAAAAAAACTGGTCCAGCGGAAGGCTGGCTTGGGGGTTTGGGGGCGAAGCCAGCCC
>DAIPJX010000050.1:0-12146 GCA_036770065.1 Planctomycetota bacterium | reverse complement strand
CGTCGTCTGGTCGATGAAGTGAAAAACCCGGTTGACGAGAGGTGTTTTCTCTTTGCCTCCCGGAGTGTTTTCGAGTGCGGCGCGAAAGCGGCGGAACGGTCGCGCGTTCGCGCGGTTTCGCATTGCATTAAATTTTTCAGTCACGCAGAACAGCGAACGCCCCGGCCCGAAATCGAACGTTTCGTCCCGAATTTCCGGTTTGGGTTCCGTGCCGAGGAACGGCCCGGTTGCGACGGGGATGTCCTGAATCCCCGTTCCCGGGCCGCACAGCAAAAGGCCGGGATGCCCGGCTCTCGCCAGCCGGACGGCCCCCGCGTCGACATCAATGTCGAATACGCACAGGCTGGTCTGGCGCATGCGTTTTTTCTGTTCGACAAGCATGTTGTTGACGTGCAGGAGAATGGCGGCGGGCGAATCGGACATTTGCGCGGCGCGGTGCACTTCGCGCATGATGCGGCACACTCCGAGGGCGGTACGCACGCCGTTGCCGTTGCAGCAGCCGAAGAATCCGCGAAGCCGCGTTGGACTGACGGCGACAAAATCGTAAAATTCCCCACCCACTTCGAGGGAGCGGCGGAATTCGACACCGATGCGGAGGTTTTCGACCCGGGGCGGAGTGCCTACAAGCAATCGGCTGGTCAGCGACTGCGCGAAAAAAATATCCCGTTCCTGTCGTTCGCGCACGACATTTGTGCGGATGCGCTCGATATAGGCCATGACCGCCATGGATTGGACAAGGACGCCGAACGATTCCCGCGCGATTTTCCGGTCGAGATGTTTTCCCGTCGCCACCAAAGCGCCCAGCTCCCGGCCGTGGCTGAACAACTGTCCCGAGATCGCGTCCGGAACGGACACCAGCATTTTCTCCAGGCATGTGTGCAAGCTGTCCCGCCCGTTTCGCACGACAAGCGGTGGATACATGCTTGCATCGCCGTATACCGCTTCCAGATGCATTCTGTCCGGATACTCATCGGCAATATACACCGCCGCGCCGTCATATGCGAGTTGTTTGAACAATGGCTTGAGCAGCTCGAACATGTCTGGCGTACCGGATTGGAGGCGATCGAATACGCCGAGCACGGATGTGATAATGTTCAGGAAGCTGTCGTCGTTCTTCATCATGTGTTCCGGCTGTGCAATCGGGTACAATAATCATCGGGAAAAGGGTCGGAAACATTCCATAGGTATTGTATACCATATCCGGGCGCATTGCGTTTTTTTTTCGCAAATCATGACGCGCGCCCGGAGGGGTTGCGGAAAAACCGGTCATGATTACAATAGGGCGAGACTCACACGCAATAGCGGTGTATCCATGCCGGGCTACCGGCTTCTGTTCGAAGGAAACAGCCATGGCGGAACCGAAATCTTCCCTGCTGGACAATTTTCTCGATTTGTGCCGGGTGCCTTCCCCCTCGCTGCACGAGCGGGAAGTCGCAAAGGTGGTGGCGAAAAAAATCCGGGAGCTGGGTTATGAGCCGCTCGAAGACGCGGCCGGGCAAAATTTGGGCGGCGATTGCGGCAATATAGTGGTTACGATTCCCGGAACGGGAAAAGGGCCGTCCCTTCTCCTGTCCGCCCACCTGGACACGGTGGAGATGCCCGCCGATCCGCCCGCCCGCCCGCGCCTGGACGGCGAGTGGATTTCCCGCGAGGGCGGGGGCATTCTCGGCGCCGACAACAAAACCGGAGTCGCCATCCTGCTTGAGGTGTTGAAACGCCTGAAGAAAAACGAAATCCGTCATGGCGACATGCTGTTTGCGTTCACCGTCGCCGAAGAGAAGGAATGCCGCGGCGCCGCCGAACTCGATCCCGAACTGTACCGCAATCTCGACGCGGGCATTGCGCTTGATCATTCGCACCCGCGCGAAATCGTCGTCGCCGCCCCGACCAAGGTGTCTTTTCGCATTACCATTCACGGCATTTCCGGGCATGCCGCCTTTCCCGAGCGGAAGATCAACGCGGGCCATGTCATGGCGCAGACCATGGCGCGCCTTCCCATGGGCCGGCTGGACGAATTCACCACCGCCAACCTCGGCGTGATGCGGGCCGGATCGGCCATCAACGTCATTCCCGGCACAGCCTATGCCGAATACGAAATCCGCAGTCACCGCAAGGATGTGCTTGATTTTCATGTCAAACGCGTTATCGGCATTATCGAAGGCGTCGTCCGGGAGAACCGGATTTTTTCCTTCGACGCCGACGAGGATACGGAGGGAACGGATAACGCCGAACCCCGGATGCGGATCCGCCACTCTCAGGTGGACGTCGATGTCGAGGTCGGTTATGAGGGCTACCGCGTGCCGGACAACGCGAGGATCGTCACTCTGCTTTCGGACGCTATCCGGAAAACCGGCCTTGAACCGGCGCTGGTCACGGCGCAGGGCGGGTCGGACGCCAACATTTTCAACCGGCGCGGTCTGGAATCGGTTGTTATCGGTTGCGGAATATTCGGCGCGCACGGCGCGACCGAACGCGCCAATATTTTCGATATGGAAGATACGGTCAACGTGTTGATGCACCTGATAGCCGACATGAAAACGTCTCTTCGGGGAAGGAAGCGCCCGTCATGATCACGTCGCTGCAAGTCGGGCCGCTTATGGCCTGCTGTTATATTATCGCGTCCGACCAACCCGACGCGAAACCCGACCCGTGCGTCGTTATCGATCCGGGAGCCGAACCGGAACGAATCACCGCCGAAGTCAGGCGGCTGAATCTCCGGGTCGAAATGATTCTGCTCACCCATGCGCACCCCGATCATATCGGCGGCGTTTCCGGCCTTCTTCTTGACTGGCCGGACGCGGTTCTCGCCTGTTCGGAAGAGACGTCCCGCCGTGCCGGCGACGCGAATCTGAATCTAAGCGCGCTTATGGGCGCCCGCATCACCTGCGGTCCCGCCGGGCGGATTATACAAGACGGCGAGTCGTTCACCGCCGCCGGGCTGTCGTGGAAAGCGGTGATCATCCCCGGCCATGAACCGGGAGAGATGGCGTATATTCTCGAAAAAGGCGACGATGTGTTCACGGGCGATACATTGTTTGCCGGTTCGATCGGCAGGAGCGATTTTCCCGGAGGCGACGGCCAGGCTCTCGTCGCCGGCGTGAAGGCGCTTCTTCATTCACTCCCGGGCGCGGCCCGCATATATCCCGGCCACGGCCCGGCCACGACGGCGCACACAGAACTGTCGGGCAATCCGTTTTTGCGCGGGAATCGGTGAACTTCTATTCCGCCGGGCCCTCCCGGTACAGTTCGCCCTTCACTTCGGCCAACCGTCCCGCGAGAATCGCCTCGCGAAGCCGCTCCATCAGGCGCAAATAAAAACGAACATTATGGATCGTCACCCATACCGACGCCATCAGTTCATTCAGCATGGCGAGGTGGCGGATATACGCGCGCGAAACCGACCGGCACGTTTCGCAATCGCAGCCGTCCTCGATGGGGCCGTCGTCTTCGGCAAAGCGGGCGTTTTTGAGATTGAGCGTTCCGTGGCGGGTGAATGCCTGAAAATGCCTGGCATGCCGCGTCGGCATGACGCAATCGAACATATCGACGCCGGCTTCCACCGAAGCGATGATGTCCGCCGGCGTTCCGACGCCCATCAGATAGCGCGGCTTGTCCGCAGGCAACAGAGGCGCGGTATAATCGACAATGCGCCGGATGTCCGGCGTGTCCTCCCCCACGGCGACGCCTCCGATGGCATAGCCGGGAAAATCCATTCCGGCCAGGCAGGCCGCGCTTTCCCGGCGCAGATCTTCAAACAACGCGCCCTGCACGATGCCGAAGAGCGCCTGGCGTCCGTCATTCGCCCACGCGTCCCGGCAACGCCGTGCCCATGCGTGGGTCAGATCGAGCGTCGGTCGAACAGCGTCCCGGTCCGCTTTGGCGGGCGGACAAATATCCAGGCACATCATGATGTCGGCGCCGATATTGGCTTGTATTTCCACCGCTTTTTCCGGCGTCAGCATCAACTCTTTGCCATCGATATGATTGTTGAAGCGTACGCCTTCCGCCGTGATGATTCGTTTTTTCGCGAGAGAGAAAACCTGATACCCGCCCGAATCGGTCAGGGTCGGTCCGTTCCATCCCATGAATTTCGCGAGCCCGCCCCGATCCCGCACCGCTTCCGATCCCGGACGGACGGCAAGGTGATATGTGTTGGAGAGCACGACCTGCGTTTTCGCCCGGCGCAGTTGTTCGATTGTCATTCCCTTGACGGACGCCGCCGTGCCCACCACCATGAAGAAAGGCGATTTGACCACGCCGTGGGGCGTGGTCAGAAGGCCGGCGCGGGCGCGTCCGTCGGTTTTTTGCAATTCGAATTTCATTTCGTCCATTCCCCGGCCCACAGCGAAAACAGGCCGCGATAGATATGCATCCGGTTTTCCGCCTCGTCGTACACGACCGATTGCGGCCCGTCCATCGCGCCGTCGCTGATTTCCGAACCGCGATGCGCAGGCAGGCAGTGCATGACAATGGCGGATTTCGGCGCATGGGACAAAAGCGATTCATTCACCTGATAGGATTTGAACTCTTTTTCCCGTTTCGCCGTTTCCGTTTCCTGGCCCATGGAGGCCCAGACGTCGGTGTATATGGCGTCCGCTTCCCCGACCGCTTTCGCGGGATCAATCTCTTCGACAAATTCCATGTCGGGCGCCTTGTTCCGAACCATTTCGACATAGTCGGAAGAAAGCCTGTACGCTTCCGGTCCCGACCAGATGAAGCGCACGCCCAAAAGCGCGGCGGCGGACAGGAGCGAACGGGCGACGTTGTTGCCGTCGCCGAGATACGTCATCGTTTTGCCCTCGAGCGGTCCGACGTGTTCGCGGAAGGTCAGGAAATCGGCCATGGCCTGGGTCGGGTGAGCGTAGTCGGAAAGCACGTTCACGACCGGAACGCTCGCCTCGCGGGCGAATTCCTCGATAACGCCTTGCGAGAATGTCCGCATCGAGACGAGATGGACATAACGACTCATCACCCTGGCCTGGTCCTTGACGCTTTCGCGCGCCCACAACTGGTTCGGTCCGCTTGCTTCAAGCGAGATGGCCGAGCCGCCGAGCGAGTTCATGGCGCACTCAAGGGAGACCCGGGTTCTGAGCGATGGTTTTTCAAAGTACATTCCGAGCGTTTTGCCCTGATAGAGCGAGTCGACGACGCCGGACCGGTAGCGTTCCTTCATGCGAACGCTTTCGGCGAGGATGGATTCCAGCTCGTCACGCGACAGATCAATGACGGAAAGGATATTCTTCATGACGACTTCCTCCAGGCGGATTGATAGAGGGTTCAATGTATACCTGTCGGAAACAACAAACACAATAAAAAAATGCCCGGATGTTCCGGGCATGCGGGGCGGGGATTCGGATACGCTCCGGTTTGTCAGGCGCCTGCGGCCACTGCGGGTTCGGCGACGCCTACCAGCCCGTCCAGCTCCTGCGACACGCGGATGATGTCTTCTTCGTGTTTCTGGAACAGATCGACCAGGTATGGGTCGAAGTGCGTGCCTTTTCCTTCAAGGATGATTTCCATCGCTTCCTGATGGCTCATTGCCGGTTTATAGCAGCGTTGATGGGTCAGTGCGTCGTAAACGTCGGCCAGCGCCATGATGCGGGCGGCGATGGGGATGTTCCGTTCCGACAATCCGACCGGATATCCTTTACCATCCCATTTTTCATGATGGTAGAGGGCTATTTCCTTGCCCATATTAATAAACATGTTGCCGGGATGGCTGTTGTCCACATCGGCCAGGAGCGTATGTCCGACGGTGGTGTGGGTTTTCATTATTTCAAACTCTTCCGGCGTCAACTTCCCCGGTTTTTGCAGAATGGAATCCGACACCGCGACTTTCCCGATATCGTGCAATGGCGCAGCGGTTCTGATGTTTTCCGCGAAATCGGACGGCGGCGCGGCTTCATCCGGATCCGGATTCGCTTCCAGGGCGCGCGCCAGGAGATAGCATATTTCGCCGACGCGTTCGACGTGTTTGCCTGTGTCGACGTCTCGCGATTCGGCCAGGCGGCACATGGCGAAGATGGTGGACATTTGTGCGGCGGTGATTTGCTTGACTTGGCGTTTGACGCGTTCTTCCAGTTGGTGCTGGAGTTCCATTTCCCGGTCGTGGAGTTTTTTCCGCTCAATGCAGGAGGCGAGCCGTGCACGGAGGATTTGAGCGCGGAACGGTTTTTGCATATAATCCGCCGCACCGTGTTCAATGCAATAGACGATTTTGTCCATATCGGACAGGGCAGTGACGACGATGACAGGGACAACTTTAAGTGTTTCCGACGCTTGCATTTTTTCAAGGAGTTCAGGTCCGCTCATGACCGGCATCATGAGATCGAGGATAACACAATCCGGCAGTGTTTCCCCCATGCAATCAAGCGCTTCCTGGCCGTTTTCGGCCTCGAGAGCTTCATAGCCCAGTTTTTTGACTTGATCCCGGATGAGTCGGCGGATGATGGCCGAATCCTCCACAATCAACACGGTTCCAGCGTCAGACATTTCTTTCCCCGGTATCCTCACCGACGGCAAAACCCCGCAACTCACTCATGCATACTTTGTTTACTATAAAGAATAAGGATAAAAAAATCAATATACTAAACCCAAATTCGGGTTTTATGCACTATCGATCTCTATTGTTCCCGTGGTCATTGACATTGACGCCAAGTGGCTGTACAACGTGATATCAAGTCGGAATATTCCGGATATTTTGTCCTGCTTCGGTGCAAAGGAACCGGTATGCCAAGGGGAATGTTGATCGAGGCCGAGACATTGGTCGTCAAGGTGGGTTCAAGTTTGTTGGCGTCCATTTCGGGCGGACTTGACACGGCGTTTATCGCGCGTTTGGTCGGACAGATTGCCGATTTGTCGGAAAAGGGCAGAAAAATCGTTCTTGTCAGTTCGGGCGCGGTGGCGGCGGGAACGGCGGAGTTGGGTTTGCCGGCGCGTCCGACGGAGCTGTCGATTATTCAGGCGGCGGCGGCAGTGGGTCAAGGTGCGCTGATGCAGATTTACCGCCAGTTGTTCCAGTGTTACAAGCTGAATGCGGCGCAGGTTCTTTTGACCCGCGACAATTTACATGATCGCCAACGGTTTCTTCATGCCAGAAATGCGCTTCTTGCGCTTATACAGGAAGCGGCCATTCCCATCGTCAATGAAAACGACGTTGTGGCGGTAGAGGAATTGCGGCTTAAAATGGGGGACAACGATTCACTCGCCGTTTCGACGGCACAGCTTGTCGATGCGGATGCGGTGATTTTATTGTCGGACGTGGCGGGGTTGTATGATCGTCCGCCGTCGGATCCGGGCGCCCGTTTGATTCCGGAGGTGTATGAACTGACGGACGAGGTGTTCGGCATGGCGGGCGGGAGCGTTTCGGGCGTGGGCACGGGCGGCATGACGTCCAAGTTGAACGCTGCGCGCGCCGCCGGCATTGCCGACATTCCGTTGTTGGTTGCAAACGGCAGACGCGAAAATATTTTGCATGAAATTGTGCAGGGCAGGCAGGTGGGAACTATTTTTATACCTCCGGGCAAGCGGGCGTCGTCGTACAGGCAGTGGATTGCGTATGGTCGCGCGCCGGACGGCGAGGTGGTGGTTGACGACGGTGCGAAGAAGGCGTTGCTTGAGCAGAAGAAGAGTTTGTTGCCGATTGGGATTCGCGAGGTTCGCGGTGATTTTCTGGTTGGTGACACGATTGCGATTCTTGATATGCAGGGTCGTGAGTTTGCCCGCGGGCTGACCAATTTTTCGGCTGGCGAGTTGCTGCGTGTGGCGGGCAAGCGTTCGGGCGAGTTGGCTGACATTTTGGGTCATCATTCGGCCGAGACGGCGGTGCATCGGGACAATTTGTGTATGGTTGGGTAGGAGCTGGCGTGGCGAAGTCGAAGAGGATATTGTCCGGCGATGGCTGGTCGTTTGAACCTGCGGGTGGCGGCGATGCGCCGATTGTGCGGGAGTCGTTGCCGCCGGAGAGGCAGCGGGTGCGTGTTGTGGTGGAAAAGCGGCCGAAGGGGAAGATTGCGACGGTGGTTTCCGGTTTTGTTCTTTCGGATGAGGATCGGAAAGCGCTCGCCGCCGATTTGAAAAAACGTTGCGGAACGGGCGGAAGCGTGGCGGACGCAACGCTTGAGGTTCAGGGCGATCATCGCGATGCGGTTATGGCGCATTTGGTTCGTCTTGGCTGGTCCGTGAAATAGCGTTCGCGATCGGCGTCACGTATTCAGCAGGAAAACTGCATATTCTGACCGATCAATTAATAATGATTAATGAACAATGAATAATGAATTAAACCCAATTAATAATGGAAACAGCGGCATAGGCTTGTAATTATTAATTAGCCCATTAACTCATTCATTATTAATTATTCATTATGCATTGTTCATTAATCGGATTTCATTGAATGTTCTACCAGCCGGCCTGCGCCACCTTCTGCATGACCGCGTCAACCGTGAAACCCAACTTCTCGGCAATCGCCTGCGCCTTGCCCGAATAACCGAAATCATCCATGCCGATGAAAACGCCGGAATCGCCAAGCACACCATCCCAACCCTGCACAACCCCCGCTTCAATCACCAAACGCTTCTTCATCCGCTTCGGCAACACCTTCTTGCGATACCCGTCCGCCTGCGTCTTGAACACCTCCAGACACGGCGCACTCACCACCCGCACCGCCCTGCCCTGTTCACGCAACCTGGCGGCAACCCCCAAACCAAGATGCACCTCCGACCCGGACGCAATAATCAAAATCTCCGCCTGCTTGTCGCTCTCGGTATCAAGCAAGTACATGCCCTTCAACGTCTCCTTGGCCGGCGCATACGCCGTCCGATCAAGAACAGGCAAATCCTGCCGCGACAACGCCAACACAGACGGACCATTCCTGCGCTCCAACGCCGCCTGCCATGCATACATGGTTTCATTCGCATCCGCCGGACGCCACACATTCAAACGCGGAATCGCCCGCATGGCCGCAAGATGCTCGATCGGCTCATGCGTCGGCCCGTCCTCGCCCACCATGAACGAATCATGGGTATACACGAAAATCGAACGCAACTTCATGATGGAAGCAAGCCGAACCGGCGGACGCATATAATCATGAAACACCATGAACGTCGCACAATACGGAATAAACCCGCCATGCAACGCAACCCCGTTGGCAAACCATCCCATCGCGTGCTCACGCACGCCAAAATGGATGTTGCGCCCCAAAAACGATCCGGTGTTGATGTATTCGGGATACTGCCCGGTTTTGATTTCCGTCTTGTTGGACGGAGCCAAATCGGCCGAGCCGCCGATCAATTCCGGAAGCGCCACGCCCAACTGGTTCATGACGCTGCCGCCGGCGCTTCTGGTCGCGACGGCCTTTCCGACCGGGAATTCGGCGACCGAATTTTTCCATTGCTTGGGCAAATCGCCCGCGACAACGCGAAGCAACTCACGCGCGGTGGAATGGTGCTTTTTATCATACGCCGCGAACAACTCATTCCATTCCTGGCGCATTGCCATCCATTCGCCGATGCGAACATCGAAATAATCGCTTACTTCCTTGGGCACATAAAAATCTTCAACCGGCCAATTTCTCGCCTGCTTGGCCAGCCGCAATTCGTCGACGCCCAGCGGCTCGCCGTGCGCGGACGCTTTTCCCTGCTTGTTTGGCGAACCGAAGGCGATTGCCGTTTTGGCAATGATGACGCTTGGCCTGGCCTTTTCCGCCTGGGCGTTTTCGATGGCCTGGGCAATGGCATCGACATTCTGGCCATCGATTTCCTGCACATGCCAGTTCATTGCCTTGTATCGGTCGGCGACGTTTTCGGTGAAGGCCAGATTGGTGCTGCCGTCAATCGTGATGTTGTTCGAATCGTAGATGACGATCAACCGTCCCAATCCCAGATGGCCGGCCAGGCTCGCCGCTTCATAGCTGACGCCCTCCATATGGCATCCGTCACCCGCCAATACGTACGTATAGTGATCGACGACGTCGAACTTGGGCGTATTGAAGGACTCGGCCAGCATGCGCTCCGCCGCCGCCATGCCCACGGCCATGGCAAAACCGCCGCCGAGGGGGCCGGTTGTCGCGTCAACCCCGGGCGTATCGCCATATTCGGGATGGCCGGGCGTACGCGAATCAAGCTGACGGAAGTTTTTCAAATCGTCTATGGTCAAGAAACCTTGGAGATGAAGCATACCGTACAACAATGCGGACGCGTGCCCGGCGGACAGCACGAACCGATCCCGGTTTAGCCATTTGTCGTCTTTCGGATCAACCCGGAGGAATCGGGTCAAAAGCACAGTCGCGATTTCCGCCGATCCCATTGGCATGCCGGGATGTCCGGAGTTGGCTTTTTGAACAGCGTCGGCTGCCAGAAAACGGAGTGTATTTGCGATTGTATACGATAGTTCGGTTGAAGGCGGCTGTATAACCAGGCTTGGGGAATTAAACATATTTACCTCCTGTTTGTTGGATACATTGCGTATAAATTACTCTAGACGGGCCGATCACCCCGGGCCGGCAATCGGGAAATGAGACGATACGCGAGCATTTCGAAGCAGCAATCTGCCTCTATAGTGCCCAGTAGCTATTTTAGGGGTGTGGATCGCGGAGTCAAGAGGGTTGCCGCATTTCCCGGGTCCGAAGACCGATAAAACAAGAATTAATACATTATCGGTTATTGACAGACATGCATCCTTCGCATCTAATGTATCCTTCGTACATTTAATTCATCGAGAAAGGATTGTCTTATGTGCCGCTTCCACCCGGGCCGGCTGGTCTTGACTTTTTTGTTTTTGTGTATTTTTATTTTTTCCGGCTTTGGGTATTCGGCCGAGCGGGCGTTGGTTTCCACCATGCGCAATGTCAATGCGGTGATGGAAGCCCAAGGATTCCGAATCAATCCCGCGTTTGAGCATTCCGGTTTTACAGTTGAGGGCGAACTTGCGCCGGTTCAGACGTTCGAAATTATGCGACCGGACGGCAAGGCGTTCAATATTGGCCGGTTATATACTTCGTGCACCTGTATTCAACTTGAATCGCCCAAAAGGAGTTTTGCCCAAGGCGAGCGTGCTCTTTTGCAATTGCACAACATTCGACCCACTCCTGTAAATGGCCAAATTTATGCGATTTACGTACAGATAACAAGTCCCGTCCGCACGACGCTCCGTTTTGACACCTTTGTTCAGTCGGACAATCCGGAGTTGATGGCTGCGGCTGAAGGAACGGAACCGGCGACCGATTCCGTTGTTTCAAGTGATTTGGAGGAAGTGACTCCTCCGCCCGCGGTTGCCGATGCGTCGGAAAATGAGGCGGAGGTTGCCGAAGCTCAGCCGTCAACGGACCAGAGGTTCCAGGTCATTGTTCCGGATGAGGAGTCGGAGCAATCGGAGTCCGAAGCAACGGTTGAAGTTGCCGAAGCGGAGGCGGAGGGTGAAGAACAACCATCGGGTGAACCGGTTGAGACGGCGGTTTTGAACGAACGTGAGGCTATTGCCGCGGAAGCGGATGCGCGAGTTCGCGCTGCGTCGGATGCGGTTGATTCCATGGCGGCGGATATGGACGGATATTTTGCCGAGGTGGACAGTTCGATACCGGAGGCGTTGCCGCCGCCGGAGGAACCGGAGAAGTTGCCTCCCGTGTCCGGGGGCGGGGATGCTGGTCCGGCGGAGGCTGCTTCTGTCGGCGTTGGCAAGCCGATTCGTGGTATTTCTCTTATTACAATTGGTGTTCGCGATTTGGATCGGTCGATTCGGTTTTACAGTTCGCTTGGTTGGGAGCTGGCTCCTCGCGGCAAGTATGAGCAGACCGCGTTTTTCCAGTTGAATGGCCAAGTGTTGGTTTTGTATCCGTTGACCGGTCTTTTACGTGAACAAAATATGGAGGAGGCGAAGCCGGTTCCGGGAGGCATTACGCTTGCGATTCATGTTGGGAGCAAGGAAGAGGTGTTTGAGGTGTATGGCATGTTTGTTGCGGCCGGCGGTGTTGTTTTGAAGGAGCCGGAAGAGACGATTGCGGGTTCGGTTACGGGGTATATTGCGGATCCGGACGGCAATGCGTGGGAGATATCGCATGTATCCCAATTCAAAATGGACGCTGATGGTGGATTGTGGCTGAATCAGCAATAATCATATCCATGCCTGCCGTAGGCTGTCGGGCATTCCGTATT
>DAIPJX010000049.1:0-12217 GCA_036770065.1 Planctomycetota bacterium | reverse complement strand
TTTCAGTCAGTGCCATGTATGGGTATCCTCCGTTTGCCGGTAGTTATACCCGCAGAAATACCCATAAAAACAGCGAATGTCGAGGTTTTATTCCGTCACCACCCGAACTAACAGTCCATATAAAGCTAAACCCGTCATAGCTTTTCAGCTTATAGCGGGTTATCGCAAACTAATAATTGGCGGAGAGACAGGGATTCGAACCCTGGGTACAGTTGCCCGTACACACGCTTTCCAAGCGTGCCCGTTCGACCACTCCGGCATCTCTCCACACTTGTATTTTATTGACAACCAAATACACAACGCGGCAATACATGCCGCGTTGTGCGATACAATATTCACTTTTTCAGATAATTTGTCAAGAAGAAAAACCATTATCACAACACGCTTTCCAAGAGCGTCCGAATCACTTTCCACGACGACTCGACCGACATGGCCCGCATCGTGTTCCCCGCGTGAAGAATGTGCGCACCGGGAGGCCCCCAAACCAAAGAATCGCTTGAACCAAAAAAGACCGCCGAAACAGGCGACTTGCCATCATCCTCCCGCTCCACCGCGCTCGCCAAGTGGGAAACGCCGCTGTCATTACCTATATAAACGCTCGCATTGGCCAGCGTTTCAGCCAGGACGGAAAGCGGCGGCTGATGCAAATGCCGCGCCGAAAGCGCATCCGACAACACAAAACCAATATCGCCGTCGGCTTCGCCGGATGTCACCACGATATATGCATCATGGCCGGCATACCCGCGTATTTTCTCGCCAAGAGCAATAAAATGATCAAGCGGCCAATTTTTCCGCGCCGAGCCGGATCCGGGATGCATAACAATGTATCGTTCCTGATATTCATTTTTGGGAAAAGAAAGGCGGGCTTGAGCATATGCGCCCAACTCACAGCAAGCGTCCGGTTCCAGGCAATTGAATGTCCGGCAGAACGACAGAACCGCGTCGGCCAACCACTCGCCAATGGGTTGTCTATGATGTTCCGGAGGCCGGGATGGGCAATAGATCGTGGCGGCGGCGGGACAAAGCTCGGCGACCCTATGTTCCAGCGCATGATCCATGGCAAATGAAACAAACAAATCGCACCCGGCGAAAATAGCCGACAACGCCGGCGAGGGCGACGCCTCCCCATCCGAAAAAAGCCAGGAAAAAACAGCGCGTTCGCTATCGTAGACTCGGTCCGCCCAACGTGCGCGCCGGAACAGCTCCCCTCGTTCTCCGGGAGCGAGAATGCAAATTTCAGCATCGGAAAAAATTGTTTTCGCCAAGCGAATCGCGCCGCGTACAGCCAAAACATCACCCAACGCGCCGGGGCGAAAAAACACGATCTTCCTTATTTGTCCGCGAACTGGAAACATACGCTCATACCATTACAAAACCGCGACGCCGTTGTCGCGCAAATACGCCTTCACCTGGCCAATGGTCAATATTCCGAAATGGAACACCGACGCAGCCAGCAACACCGACGCCTTGCCTTCCCGCGCGGCGGCGAGAAAATGCTCAAGCGTCCCCGCCCCGCCCGACGCCACAATCGGCAATCCCGTGGCTTCGGCAAGCCGGGAAAGACCAACAACGTCATACCCTTCGCGCGATCCGTCCGCGGTTTTGCTGGTGGCGAGAATCGATCCGGCGCCAAGATCGCGCATGGCGACGGCAAATTCGACCACATCGGCGCCGGTTCGGGTGCGTCCGCCGTCAATAATGATTTCGCGACCGGACGGAAGCGAATCGTTCATGTCGGTATCCACCGCAATGGTGATTTTTTCGCCTCCGAACAACTGGACCGCCTCCGCGACAAAATCCGGATCGCGGAATGCGGCAGACGATATGGACACGCCCGACGCGCCCGCATCGAACGCATCGCCAATGGCTCCTATGGTTTTCAAACCGCCGCCGACCGTCACCGGCAACGAAATCGCCGACGCGACACGCCGAATCACATCATACACGGGAACGCGGTTCTCAACCGTCGCGGCAATATCAAGAAAGGCCAACGCGTCCGCCCCGCCCTTTTCATACGCGACCGCCGCCTCCACCGGATCCGCCGCGTCGACGAGATCGACGAACTTGACGCCTTTCACCACCCTGCCGTTGTGAATATCCAAACACGGCATAATTTTCACCGGATGCATCCAACTCCTCCATGCTCTCCATCTGTTTAGGGCCTATCCGAATAGGCCCCGTGATACTCGGACAGGCTCTTGGTGCGTCCATCCGCGACGGTATCGGGAACGGCTTTTGAGTACGCCGGTCAACAGCGCGCCCACCCGTTCCGTCTCCACCAAAAACGCGTCGTGCCCGTACTGGCTCGGAATATCCGCGTAACTCACCGGCCTGCCCGTGCGGCAAATCGCCTGTACCAACTGCTGGCATCCCTCCGGCGTATACAGCCAGTCGGAAGAAAAACTGGCGACCAGAATTTCCGAACGAAGCCGTTCGCACGCCGCCGTCAGATCGCCCTCGCCCCACCGCGCCGCCGCATCGTAATAGTCCATGGCGCGAGTGATGTAGAGATAGGAATTGGCGTCGAACTTCTCGACGAATATCCGGCCCTGATGATCGAGGTAGCTCTCCACCTGAAACTCGACGTCGAAGCCGAAATCGGGCTTGTCCTTATCCTGCAAGCGCCGGCCGAACTTCGCGTCCATGCCTTCTTCCGAAAGGTAGGTTATATGCCCCATCATGCGGGCCGCGGCGAGGCCGTGTTCGGGATACGGGCCGTCATAATAATCCCCGTTATTGAAATTCGGATCGTTCATGATGGTATAACGCTCGACCGCGTTGAACGCGAGCCCCTGGGCGGAAAGCTTGGGATTGGCCGCGAGGATAATGGCTTTTTCCACCCGCTCGGGATAGGCAAGCGCCCATTCCAGCGCCTGCTGTCCGCCTAGCGATCCGCCGATCACCGCGTACAGGCGGCCTATGCCCAATTTATCCAGGAGAAGCGCTTGCAAACGAACCCAATCGCCAACCATGACAACCGGGAACGACATCGCGTACGGCGCGCCCGTGGCGGGATTGATGCTGGCGGGACCGGTGGTGCCGTAGCAGGATCCGAGAACGTTGGAGCAAATGACGCAAAAACGGGTGGTGTCTATCGGCTTTCCCGGCCCAATCATGGTATCCCACCAGCCCGGTTTTTTATGACGATAGCCGCGATGGGGGGAATAGCCGTCCTTTGCCGGTTTGAAGCGGCCGGACACTGTTCGTTCGCCCGCCGACGCGTCCCAACCGGCCGCGTGCGCATCGCCCGACAACGCATGCGTGACGAGAATGGCATTGTCCCCGGCTTTGTTCAATTCGCCGTACATTTCATACTCGACTTCCACATTGTCCATGGCGACGCCGATTTCCAGTTGGAACGGCGACTCGGGCGTTGCCAGGATTATGCGCTTCGGCGTAATCCAGCCGACGGAATCGGGGGTTTCCGGACCATCCGGGGGTTTGGCCGTTTTTTTCACATCCGTTCTCCGTGCAAAAAAAGAACCCGCATGCCAAATGGACGCGGGCTTGTATAATTGTACCGATATGAAAGGACTGTGCAACGCGTTTCCACGCATGATTGCAATCCATGCGGGCAATCCATACGATGGGAGCGTTCCGCACAAGCTGGATGGAGGCGCTTGCCGCAATGAAACGAGAGCATATCCTTTTGGCGGAGGGCGATTTCGCCGCCGCGCTGCAATTCTGGTTTCTCTCCGCCATGCGTCCCTTGCCGTGGCGGACGACGTACGACGCGTACAGCGTATGGATTTCCGAAATAATGCTCCAGCAAACGCAAATGGACAGAGGCGTCCGGTATTTCAATAAATGGATGGAGCGGCTGCCCGACATTGCGGCGGTGGCGAATGCGGGCGAAACGGAAATTCTCGCCCTTTGGGAGGGTTTGGGATATTATTCCCGCGCCCGCAATCTGCACCGGGCTGCAAAAATGATTATGGAAAAGCACAACGGCATTTTTCCCGAACACATGGACGATATCCGCGCACTTCCGGGCGTCGGCGAATATACCGCAGGCGCAATCGCCTCTATCGCCTTCAACCTTCCGGAACCAGCCCTCGACGCCAATGTGCTCCGCATTTTTTCCCGCCTGTGCGACATTGACCGCCCGACGACCGCCCCGTCTGTGCGGCAAGGCATTGCCGATACGGTCCGCAGGCTTATGCCGACGGACTCGCCGCGCATTTTTTGCCAGGCCTTGATGGAATTGGGCGCGCTCATTTGCGCCAAAAAACCGCGATGCGAAGAATGCCCGGTCGCCCGCTTTTGCCGCGCCCGTAAAAACGGAACGGCGGCAGACCGCCCGGCCGGAAAAACAACGAAACCGCGCACACACCAAACCACGGTTTGCGCGGTGATACTGCATAACGGAAACGTCGCTGTCCGCCAGCGTCCTACGGGCGGTTTGTGGCCCAATTTGTGGGAATTTCCCGGAGGCGTGGTTCAGCCGGGCGAAACGCCCGGCTCGGCGCTTCCAGCCCTTGTCCTTCATCAAACCGGCCTGTCCATCAAGGCAGGAAAACACATCGCCGCAATCAAGCACAACCACACGACCGTCAACGTTACGCTTCACGCATACCACGCGTCGCTTCTTTCGCCCCATTCCACACCGCCAACCCAAAATTCCATTGTCTGGAAACCGCTCAATACGCTTGCCAGCCTGCCCTTCCCCGCCGGCCAGCGCAAACTGCTCGAGCGCCTTGGCCATAAATAACCCCGCTTCCATTATGCAATGAAAACGGAAGCGCAGACGACGCGGCGAGAACAAGCGGTAGCGAGTGAATGCTCAATGTAAAATTCTGAGCGAAGCGAAGAATCTTCCAGCATTGTTCATTATTAATTGGCGGTTCTAACTGTTTTTTCCAGTCCTTCGGCGAAGGTCACGCGGGGCGAATAGCCGAACAGACCTTTGGCCTTTGATGTGTCGGCGCGGCTGTGCTTGACGTCGCCGATACGCTCGGGAAGGTATTCGGGCTGGATGCTGGTTCCCAAAAGATTGTTCAACAACTCGACCAGACGGTTCAAGCTGATGCTCTCGCCGTTGCCTATGTTGGCGACATTGCCGCGTAACGGATTTTCGCACAGCAACGCGCGCAGATTCGCCTCCACCACGTTTTCAACAAACGTAAAATCGCGCGTCTGCTCGCCGTCGCCAAAAATCTTCGGACGAACGCCCGCACGCATGCCGGCGACAAACTTCGGAATCACCGCCGCATACTCGCTGTCCGGATTCTGGCGCGGACCAAAAACATTGAAATACCGAAGCGATACCGAATCCAAACCGTAACAATGACAAAACGCCTGCGCATACTTCTCCTGCGCCAACTTCGCCACCGCATACGGCGCTATCGGCGCGTCCGGAATCGTCTCCACCCGCGGCAATACATCGCTGTTGCCGTAAATCGAACTCGACGACGCCTGAACCAAACGCCGAACCTTCGCCCGCTGCGCCGCCTCCATCAACGTCACCGTCGATACAATCGACGCAAACACGCTCTCCCTGGGATTCGCGACCGACCGGGGAACCGACGGAACCGTGGCGAGATGGACAATGTGCGACGCACCGTCGACCGCCTCGGCTGCCACCTCCGGCTCGCACAACGAACCTTCAATAAAACGAATCGAACTGCGGAACAAATCGACAATCGCGGGACGGCCCGTGGAAAAATCGTCCACGCCCGTCACTTCATACCCGTCCGACAAAAGCCGCTCCACCATATGCCCGCCGATAAACCCGGCGCAACCGGTCACCACTACGCGCGGTCTGGACATGCATCCCCCATATAGGCAAAAACACGGTTTGCACCGTGTTGTATGTTCATCATTCCTGTTTGCCGTGACTTGAACGGGCCGGCTCGTCCACCACCCGCAAATGCTTGCCCGTCATGCCGCCAAAGCGGTTGACCTGGCGAACATGACGCTCGAACGGCCCTGTCTCACGGTGAAATACATCGTAAAAACGCCAGTTCGCCCGACGACGATATTCGCCGCCCGCACGACGGGTCGCGCCGCCCGAATGCGTATCAAATCCGCGAACCGGCCGACTATGATTATGTTTGTGACGTTTGTCCTGCATGCAATTATGCCTTTATGCCTTCACTTTTTCAGCCAATCCCCGGGAAAGCTGATCCGCGCACGATGTGCCCTTGCCCTCGCAATCAACCCCGGAAAGAAGTCGTACAGCCTTGTCAACCGGCATGTCCTTGAGCAATCGGCCCATTGCCTTGGCATTGCCGTCGCAACCGCCAACAAATTCAACCGACTCGATTATGTCGTCATCGCTCACGCCAATAGTGATCCGGTCGGCGCACACGTTCTCCGGTATTATAACAATTTCACGCATCCAATCCACCCTTCTTCTGATAATTAACAATTAACAATGAACAATGATGCATAAATTAAACCCAATGAACAATGAAAAACCGCAACTGCATAGATGTGCATTGTTCATTGATAATTTGATCATCATTGTTCATTGTTAACTGTTAATTGTTCATTGTTAATTATTTCCCGCTTCGCCCAACTCGTCCAGACTCATCGCAAAGCCGGGCGCGAAATGTTCCATGAAATATGAGATTTCTTCCATTTCCATACTGTCGAGCTGCTCGCGTATCCCCTTCTCCGCCAGCGAAAACTCGCGATTGCCGCCGCGCAACTCCTCCACGCACTTGAGCCACGCGCACAACTTGTCCGCCGCCTTCACCCACCGCCACGCCTCCGCATCCGGCCCCGCCGACTCTTCAACTCGCGAAAACGCCGGAGCATACGCGTCCCGGAACTCGGGAGGCAAAAAGGACAGCAAACGCTCGCACGCCGATTGCTCTATATTCTTATACGCCGCGCGAATGCTTTCGTCAAAATACTTGACCGGCGTCGGCATGTCGCCCGTCATCACTTCGCTCGCGTCATGCAACAACCCAAAAAACGCCGCGCGCTCGGCGTCCACCGTCTTGCCGTACACCACCCGCCCTATCGTCGCCAACGCATGCGCGACAAGCGCAACCATATGCGAATGCTCCTGAATGTTCTCCGGACTGGTGTTCGACATCAAACTCCAGCGGCGAATCAGGCGCATGCGCGCCATATATGCGAAAAATCGGCTATTCACAGCGCCTTCTTCCCAATATCGGTACGGTACTGCATGCCTTCAAACGAAATGTCCCCGACTGCGCGGTATGCGTTCTCGATAGCGCCCTGAATGTTTTTCCCAAGCGCCGTCACGCCCAGCACCCGGCCTCCGTCCGTCACCACCTGTTTCTGGTGGTTCAGCTTGGCCCCGGCGTGGAACACCACCGTGTCCGGCCGCGTCGCCGCCTTGTCCAGGCCGCTAATCACCTTGCCTTTTTCAAACGTTCCCGGATAGCCGCCCGACGCCAACACAACACACACCGCAGGCTCGTCCGTCCATTCAAGCTCCTGCTCGGACAGCTTGCCCTTGACCGTCGCGTCCAGCAGTTCGAACAAATCCGATTTGAGCCGCATCATGACCGGCTGCGTCTCCGGATCTCCAAAACGAACATTGTACTCGAGCACCTTCGGCCCGCCGCCGGTCAGCATCAATCCGGCATATAAAAGACCGCGGAAACGCCGCCCCTCCTCGTTCATGGCGTGAACCGTGGGAACAAGAATCTTCTCCACCACCTCGTCCATCAACTCCGGCGTCAGAATCGGCGCGGGCGAATACGCGCCCATGCCGCCCGTGTTCGGGCCTTCATCCCCATCGAACGCCGCCTTGTGATCCTGCGACGACGCCAACGGCGCAATCGTCTTGCCGTCGGTCAACGCAAGAATCGTGACCTCCTGCCCGCGAAGCAATTCCTCGATAATAACGCGCCGGCCCGCTTCGCCGAACTCGCCCTCTTCCATCATCCGGCCAACCGCCGCCTTCGCCTCTTCGAGATCCTTGCATACCACTACGCCCTTGCCCGCGCATAGCCCGTCCGCCTTGACGACGACCGGACCCTCGGTCCGTGAATCAAGATAGCGCATCGCGCTTTCGTACTGCTCAAACACGGCAAAATCGGCGGTGGGAATGCCGTGACGACGCATCAGGCCCTTGGCGAACGTCTTCGATCCCTCCAGCTCCGCCGCCGCCTTGTTCGGACCGAAAATCGGAATGCCCGACTCCTTGAACGCGTCGACTATCCCCTCGACATAATACACCTCCGCCCCGGGAATCACGAGATCAATCTCGTGCTCGCGCGCCCAACGCACCAGCGTCCGCAAATTATGCACGTCGATATCGACACACTCCCCCACCAGCGCGCATCCGGAATTGCCCGGCGCAATATAGATTTTCGAAACCTTCGGGCTTTGCGCCAACTTCCACGCCAACGCGTGCTCACGCCCGCCGGAACCGACAACGAGTACGTTCATACTGATCCTTCTGTTTATAGGTGTGCCGTGATGATATTCCTGAATACGCAATTGACAATTAATAATGAACAATGAACAATGATGCATAAATTAAACCCAATGAACAATGAAAAACCGCAACTGCACAGAAGTGCATTGTTCATTGGTAATTTGATCATCATTGTTCATTGTTCATTGTTAATTGTTCATTAGAATTTAAATGCTCCGCCCCGATCGGCGCTCGTCACATGCTCCGCGTAGCGTGCAAGCCAGCCGTTCTTGACTTTGGGAGCGAACGGAGGCAAGGCCTTCATCCGCCGCTTGATCTCGGCGTCGGAAACAAGCAGGTCGACCTTGCCCTTGTCGGCGTCAATCGCGATTTTATCGCCGTTCCTGACAATCGCAATCGGACCGCCAGCCGCCGCCTCGGGACTGACATGACCAATGCACAACCCGCGCGTACCGCCGCTAAACCTGCCGTCCGTCACCAACGCCGCGCGAATGCCCGCTCCCTGAATCGCCGCCGTCGGCGCAAGCATCTCCTGCATGCCGGGACCGCCGCGAGGACCTTCATAACGAATGACCACAACGTCGCCGTCCTTGACCTCGCCCGCCAAAATACCGTCGCGCGCAGACTCCTCCGACTCGTACACAATCGCCGTGCCGGTGAACTTCCGCATATCGTCGGCAACGCCCACAGCCTTGACCACCGCACCGTCAGGCGCAATATTGCCCGTCATCACAACCAAACCGCCGCCCTTCAAAAACGGCGCGGACGCAGGACGAATAACCTCCCCATCCGGACGCGGTGCCTTCTTCACCACCGATGAAAGCGTCCCGTATACCGTCGGCACATCCAGCTTGAGACCCGCTTGGGTCTTGTCGGCAATCTCACGCAAAATCGCAGGAATCCCGCCAACCCTATCGACGTCCTCCATATGCACCTCGGGACGAGACGGCGAAACCTTGCAAATGCACGGCGTCCGCCTGGATATCGCACTGATACGCTTGATATTGTACCTGACCCCCGCCTCATGCGCCAACGCCAGCGTATGAAGCACAGTGTTGGACGAACCGCCCATCGCCATGTCGCAAATGAACGCATTGTCAATCGACGTCAAATTGATCAAATCCAGAGGACGGACATCGTTCGTGACGCAACGCTTCAACATGCGGGCCGCCTCGCGGGCAAGATCGAGACGGGCGGGATTGAGCTTTCGCTTCGTCTTCTTCGCGTCCGTCCACACCTCTGCCGTCACCGTGCCGTTGCCCGGGAGCGCCAGGCCAATCACTTCCGCCAGGCAATTCATCGAATTGGCCGTAAACATGCCCGCGCACGAACCGCACCCGGGACAGGCAACCTCGGCCATTTTCTCGAGACCGGCAAGCGAAAGCTTGCCCGCCGCGTTCTGGCCAACCGCTTCAAAAATCGAAATCAAATCCGTATTGTCGCGGCTCGCCAGCATCGGCCCGCCACTCACATACACCGCCGGAATATTGAGCCGCGCCATGGCGTTGAGCATGCCGGGAACAATCTTGTCGCAATTGCCGATGCCAATCCAGCCGTCCACCGGATGAGCGCCGATAATCGTCTCTATCTGATCCGTCACCAACTCGCGCGAAGCAAGCGAATACTTCATGCCGAAATGCCCCATGGCAATGCCGTCGCACACCAATCCGCCAACGTTCGCCACCCAGACAGTGAAACCAATGCGCGTCAATTCCTTGTAAATCACCTCTTCAAGATGACGCAAATGCGCATGGCCCGGCACCTGCGTCGAAAACGAATTGACAATCGTCACCACCGGCTTCCGCTTGTCCTTGAAACCGGACATCGCGCCCGACGCACACATCAAACTCCGCGCCGCAATCATATGAAGCGGCTCGGTGACAACGGAACTCCCGCTCCGACGTATTCTGTCAATACCCTGGTTCAAGGACCGACCGGCGATTTTTCCGCGTGAGGATTTCTTCCCTTTTTCGGCTTTGGCCATTGCGCTCTCCTGTGCGTTTCTTTACCCAAGCGTTCATGCGGCCTTGACATTACCCCTCCGGCCGCATACCGTTGAAGCGTGGCATTCAACCATCGCCGAAACGGCAAGCCGGATATTATAGGAAAAACCGGGACGTTCGCCAAGCGATGTTTTTATTGTATTCTCCCGAATCAGGCGGAACCATGCGAATAATCGGCATCGACCCAGGCACCCGAAACGTCGGCTACGGCATTGTTGAAGAACGAGAGGGGTGCCTCATCTGCCTTGATCACGGCTGCATTTCCTCCAAAGACCCGGTCATGGCAAATCGCCTCGTTGCCATTTACGAAGGCCTCACGGCGGCTATCGCCCGATGGAATCCCGCCGCCGCCGCAGTCGAAACCGTCTTCACCAGCGTCAACCCGAGAACCGCCATCGCCATCGGCGAAGGACGGGGCGTCGCCGTTCTCTCCGCCGCACAATGCGGAATGCCCGTCCAAGGCTACGAACCGGCTCTCGTCAAGCGCACCGTCGCCGGCAACGGCCGGGCCGACAAGGAACAGGTCCGTTCCATGGTGAAAGTCCTCCTGAACCTGGCCGTTCCGCCCGCAACCGATCACGAATCCGACGCGCTCGCGCTCGCCATCACCCACGCCCGCCACGCGGAACAAACCGCCCGAACCGGCGGCTGCATTAAAAAGACGTTTCCAACACGCGGACCGCTTCCCGATTTTGTCCTGAAGCAATTGCCGCCCAGCCTGCTTGGCCGCCTTGGCCGGTAATACCGGAAAAAATCTCCCGAAAGGAACCGGATGGAGTTTGATCCCGAAATCGACCACTATCGCATGACCCTCGCCCTCCGTGCCGCCGCCGACGCCGCCGAAGCGGGCGAAGTTCCGGTCGGAGCCGTCGTGTTTCATCATGGCACGTTGATCGGCCGCGCCCACAACCAGCGGGAAACGCTCCAGGACCCGACCGCCCACGCCGAAGTGCTCGCCATCACCCAGGCGGCAGCCGCGCTTGGAAGCTGGCGGCTGGACGAGTGCACTCTCTACGTCACGCTTGAACCCTGCGCCATGTGCGCTGGTGCGCTCGTTCTTTCCCGCATGAGCCGGCTCGTGTACGGCGCCGACGATCCGAAAGCGGGCGCTTGCGGCTCCGTCCTCGACGTTCTCGCCTGCGAACGACTCAACCATACGGTGGAAGTGACGAAAGGCATTCTGTCCGAACCGTGCGGCTTGATATTGAGCGAATTTTTCCGGGAAAAACGCCGATCAAGGGAAATGAACAATGACTGACGCCGCGCCCACCCGTCCGGCGATACGACTTTCCCATTTTTCGTCCGGCGCGGCGGCGTTTCAGTCGGCGCGTGATATTCGCCGGAAAGTTTTTATCGAGGAGCAGCACGTTCCTGTGGAAGAGGAATGGGACGCTTTGGACGATATCGCAACGCACGTTCTCGTCACTGTAGACGCTATTCCAGCGGGAACCGCCCGTTTTTATCCGGAGGACGGCTGGTTGAAAATCGGTCGGGTCGCCGTACTCTTGCCGTATCGCGGTCTTGGATTGGGGCATGCCCTGCTCCGTTATTCGCTTGAGCACGGCGATACGGGAGAATACGACCGGGTTTTTTTGAATGCTCAGACGGACAAGATGCGATTTTATGAAAAGCACGGATTTCACCGGATTGGCGAGGAATTTGATGAAGCCGGGATCCAACATATCCGGATGGAACGGAAGTTATGAGACCAGCGTTGAAAAAAATACGAAAGAGTGATTGACAGCAACACCGTTTTCCATAAAATTCTTTTTTCCATTGAAGCGCTCGCTTAGCTCAGTTGGTAGAGCAACTGACTCTTAATCAGTAGGTCCTGCGTTCGAGTCGCAGAGCG
>DAIPJX010000048.1:0-12236 GCA_036770065.1 Planctomycetota bacterium | reverse complement strand
TTGCGGCGGAGAAGGACATGTCACGGCGATAATGGCTGCACGGGCGCAAGCGCATCGCTCTGCGACGCGCGCGGCGGCGCGCCCACCGGCTCCGGCTGCGGCAGTTCGGGAGGAACCATCATCCGGGGCGCCGCCTGGGAAACGCCAGCCTGACGCTCCTGCTGCTCCCGCGCTCGCTGGGATACAACACGCCTGTGCTGCTCGAACAAATCCAACATCGCACGAGCCGCACCCGAATCCGCGCCGCCACTCGCCGCCAACGCCTCCATCGGACGCAAACCCCGCTCCGAAACAGACTGGCGCAGACTCTCCAAAAGCGATTCGCGCGGCGTCCCCTCCGGCGACAAACACAAACCAAACATCCTGTCCACATCCGCCAACGTATCCGGAAATCCCCGAAGGCCAAGCGCGTACACCGCCGGTTCGCGAATAAAAATCGAACGGGCCCACATCGACTGACCCGTAAACGCCAAATCACGGTCGGAGAAATTCCATACCATGTCCCCGTTCAACTCCTGCACGCCGTTGGTCTGAATAACCCTCCCCGGAACGCGCAAACGAAACTGGTACGTCGTCTCCGGCAACATATACAACGGCATCACCGTCCCCGTCATATACGCGCCAAACGCGCGCGGAACCAAGGCGGCTATCTTCTCGATAAACGCATTGACCGAACCGTGCCGCGCCGTAATCGCCATCTGCACCGACGCAAGCAAATCATCGACGGAAATGTTGGCAAGCATGTCCTTGTTCGGAATGTCCGCCCCCTGCCTCGCCGGGCACAACCGCTGCACAACCCGCAAGGCATGCTCCTTCAACCGCCGGATGTTCTCCTGATCCATGTCCGGCGTTCCCCACTCCGCCAACTCAAACCCTTCCCGCTTCGCCTCCGCCTGAAGGAAAACATAATATTCGAACAACTCGCCGGGAGATGTCACCCCGCTTCGCTTGGCGCTGTGTATGGCCCAAGCGGCGGCATACACGCGCCGCAATTTGGCGGGAAGCTCGTTGTTCAGGAACGAATCCAGACGCGACAAATCATAACGTTGGCCGTATTTGGCGTTGAGAACGGACATGACTTCGGGCACGGCGAGCCGGAGCAGTTCGATGAACGCCGCTTCGCCGTCCTCCTGGCTTTTGACGATATCCGTAAGCGTCTCGTCGAAATTCGCCAGCACGAACAGCACCGTGTCCATGACCTGGAAGGAAAACAAATTGCCGGCTATGCCCGGCGTACCCGGCGTCGTGCGGACAACGTCGTTGGGAATCCGGTCGAAACTTTCAAAATCGCCGGCGAACAGCGCCTTGTCCTGCTGGACAGTATAGGTATCGTACAAATCGGCCGGCGGAAAACGGAAATAATCGGTCAAACGCGGCCTCTGCTGGGGAAAACGCGGGTTGGGCAACCCCTCCATTCTGGTCACCCGGCGAGCGGAGTAATCGGGCATAATCACCGTATCCACTTGGCATACGACCATGGGCGAACAACCGCCGCCCAAAAGTGCGAGCGCGCAAATCACGCCAGGCATCCATCGCGTCCATCTATTCACGAATCCGTTCCCCGTCACCGAAATATTGTGAATAAAAAGCGTACCGCATTTCGCAAAACCGCGCAAGATTCATTCACTTGGAGGCTGTCCGGGCAGGCATGCCGTCCAGGCCGCCGTCCCCGTTTCCGGCTATCGACACCCGGACCACCGCTCCCACCTCCAACGCATCCGGCAACCGCACCCGCATATAGCGGTCCGACAAGCCGGAAGCGCCGCCATCGCCCGACTCCACAATGACCCGCTCCTCCAGCCCGACGCATTCTTCCGCATACCGCCGGGCCAAATCCTCGCCGATTTCGATAAGCGCCGATTTCCACCCCTCGACCACGCGATCGGGAACCGTGCGCTTGAACGACGACGCCGGCGTTCCCGGCCTGGCGCTGAACGGAAACACATGCAGTCGGGAAAAGCCCGACAACCGGCATGTTTCGCACGTTTTTTCGAACGCGGCCGCGTCCTCGCCGGGAAAACCGACAATAACATCCGTCGTCACGGACGGGTGCGTCAGTTCCTCGCGAATCATCGCGACTTTTTCAAGAAACTCCGACGCCGTGTACCTGCGCCCCATGGCCGCCAGCACCGAGTCCGCGCCGGACTGCAACGGCAAATGCACATGCGGACAAACCGTTTCATGCTCACGCATCGCCCGCGCCAGCCGTTCCGAAAAAAACGGCGGTTCGACCGATCCAAGCCGCAAGCGAACAATACCCCGAACCTCCGAAAGCGCCGCGAGAAGCCCGGCCAAATCCTCCGTCCCGTCCCGGTACGCGCCTATGTTGATGCCGGTCAGCGCCAACTCGCGGTGGCCCGACCGCACCAGCCGCGCCGCCTCGTCCAGAATATCCTTTTTCGGCCTGCTTCTGGGAGCGCCCCGCGCATGCGGCACCGCGCAATACGTGCAAAAATTGTCGCACCCGTCCTGAATCTTGAGAAACGCCCGCGTGCGCCCCTGGAACGACGAAATGGACAACGCAAACGGCTCATCCGGCGCGGGAGCGGACGGCAACGCCTCCATATGCGCGCGGATCATATCGGCAATAGCGTGTTTTTTCGCGTTCGGAACGAGAATGGGACGGCCTCCCGGAAGTTCGGGCCACTCCTCACCCAAATCGACCGAACAGCCGGTAATGCAAAAAATCATCCCCGGATTGGCCCGGGCCGCCTTCCGGATCGCGTTGCGGCACGACGCGGCGGCCCGCCCGGTCACACCGCACGTATTGATGAGGTACAACCCGGCTTCGGAAAGCGCGTCCGTTTCCGAATTGCCCGCGCGGTTCAATATTTCCCTGATTGCCTGGGATTCGTACTGGTTGGATTTGCACCCGAAGGACTGGATAACATACTTCATACCGTCGTCACCACTTCCGCGCCGTGTTCGCCGACAATCACCGTCTCCTCATAATGCCCCGACCACGAACCGTCCAGCGTGGTCATGGTCCAGCCGTCGCCGTGCCGGGAAATCTCTTCGCCGCCGGCGCTGATAATCGGCTCTATTGTGATAACCATGCCTTCGCGCAATACGCCGTCGTTGGCTTCGTCCGCGAAGTTCGGCACTTCCGGCGTTTCATGCGTTCTTCGGCCGACGCCGTGGCCGCACAACTCGCGAATCACCCGGAATCCGTCCGCGCCCGCGACACCCTGAACCATGCCGCCAAGACTCTCCAGCCGCGTGCCCGCCTTCGCCATGGAAATCGCCGCGTAACACGCGCGCCTCGCGCTCTCCGCCAGCCTGCCGGCCATATCGTCCGCCGGGGACAGCACCACCATCCGCGCCGCGTCGGCGACGAAACCATCCTTGTCCGCAGTCAAATCAAGCTTGACCAAATCGCCCGCGCCCAACACGCGCGGCCCGGGAACGCCGTGCACCACCTCGTCATTGACGCTGATGCAAAGATTCCCGGGAAAATCATACTCACGCGCCGGCGTCGCCGCCGCCCCGTGCATGGCCAAAAGCCGCCCCGCCTCCCGATCAATCTGGGCGGTGGTGCATCCCGGCGCCGCCATCCCGGCCAGTTCGGCCAGGACCGCCGCGATTATTTTTCCTATCGCCAACAACCCCTGGCGATCGTGATCGTTGCGAACAAGCACGGCGACCTCCCGACCGACCCTACTCTCCCCGTTTGATTGCGATCCGCCCCGCGCGCACCATCTCGCTAATCCCGAACGGCGCCGCCAGCTTGACAAAGGACTGAATCTTGTCCTCTCCGCCGGATATTTCCACAATCATATGCCGCTCCGAAACGTCCGCAATCCTGGCCCGGAAAATTTCAACCAGATTCATGACCTCGCTCCGGCGGGCGGCGGGAATCTTCACCTTGATAAGGGCAAGATCGCGCTCGACGAAGGATGCGTCCGAAAGCTCGCTCACCTTGAGCGTGTCGATCAATTTCTCCAATTGCTTCCGAACCTGCTCGAGAACACGGCCGTCCCCGGTAACCGAAATCGTCATCCGCGACCACTGCGAATTCTCCGTCTCGCCGACGTTCAGGCTCTCTATGTTGAAACCGCGCGCGCAAAAAAGGCTGGCTATCCGGGCCAAAACCCCCGGCTTGTTCTCAACCACCGCGCTGATGATATGGCGTTTCACAGTGTCATCCGTCATGCTGTTCTCCCGTTTTCTCTCTTGGCGCGCATCGAGCTCGCCCGCTCCAGGATAATGTTGTCAAGCGCCTCGCCGTCCGGAACCATCGGATACACATTGGCCTCGCGCTCGATATGAACGTCCAAAAGAACCGGACCCGGCGTTTGAATCATCTTCTCGACCGCGGGCGCAATTTCCTCCGGCCCGGACACCCGATACGCATCGATGTCGTACGCCTGGGCTATGCGGACAAAATCCGGGTTGTCGGACATGTCGGTCCCGGAATACCGGTGGTTCCAGAATATCTCCTGCCACTGCCGGACCATCCCGAGATACCCGTTGTTGAGAACAACCATCTTCACCGGCAAATCAAGACGGCGAATCGTGGCAAGCTCCTGAATGTTCATCTGGAACCCGCCGTCGCCCGAAACGCAAAACACCAAATTGTCCGGCAAACCCATCTGCGCCCCAATCGCGGCCGGAAGGCCAAATCCCATCGTCCCCAAACCGCCCGAACTGACCCAGCGCCGAGGCTTCAGGTGCTCCCAATACAACGCGGACCACATCTGGTTCTGGCCCACGTCCGTCACCAAAACCGGATCAAGCGTCCTGCTCATCCTCGCCATCGTCCGCAACACATGCTGAGGCGTCATGCCGGGATCGACATGATTCAAGGGAGCGCTCCGGCGCCATTCGCCTATTTCGCCAAGCCATTCGCCGCGTTCGCGGCGGACCAACCGCGGAAGCAATTGCTCCAAAATGTTCCGGGCGCAGCCAATGACAGGCAAATCGACCTGAACGTTTTTCGACACCGACGTCGGATCGATATCGATATGGATGACCTTGGCGTTCGGCGCGAATGCGGCAACCTTCCCCGTCACCCGGTCGTCAAAACGGGCGCCCACCGCAATCAACAAATCGCACGCCATCACCGCACGATTGGCATACGCCGTGCCATGCATGCCCAACATGCCCAAAGACAACGGACTGTCGTACGGAAACGCGCCCAACCCCATAAGCGTCGTCGTGACGGGAATATTGGCCGCCTCGGCGGCCTTCCGGAGAAAATCGCTCGCGTCGGAGCTGATCACGCCGCCGCCAACATAAAGCAACGGACGCTCGCTTTTGTTGATCATGTTCGCGATGCGCTCAATCTGGCGCGGATTGCCCTCGTAATTCGGTTGATAACTGGGAATATGAACCGTCTCGGGAATCGGCGCCGTAATCTCCGCACGCTGAATGTCGGCGGGAATGTCGACGACCACCGGACCGGGGCGGCCGGTCTTGGCTATATGAAAAGCCGCCTTCAACATGAACGGCAACTCGTCCGGCGAAGAAACCAGATAATTGTGCTTGGAAATGGAACGGGTAATGCCGACCACATCCACTTCCTGAAACGCGTCGTTGCCGATCAAATGCGAAGGCACCTGCCCCGTAATCGCGACCATCGGGACCGAATCAAGATGCGCGTCGGCAATGCCGGTGACAAGGTTCGTCGCGCCCGGGCCGGACGTGGCAATGCACACGCCGACCTTCCCGGTAACCTTGGCATATCCCTCGGCGGCATGCGCCCCGCCCTGCTCATGGCGGGGAAGGACAAGACGAACATCCTTTTCATCGTGGAACTCGTCAAAAAGCGGAATAATCTTGCCGCCGGGATATCCAAACGCAAGGTCGACGCCCTCGCTTTTCAAAACCTCAATAATGGCCCGCGTGCCTTTCATGCGTAATCTCCTGTTTCATAATAAAAAAACCCCGGGGCTATAAGGCCCGGGGCTTGGGAGTATATCGTTATCGCCGCCTCAGGCTTGTCGCTCAATACTGGACCCCGCCGATAATAATCAGCGCAAGGGCTACTACCAGTACGAGTGCAAGCTGCTTTTTCATAACATTCACATCTCCGCATCAATAGAAATAATACTACCCGTCTTCCGAGCTTTGTCAAGAAACGATGACGATTTTTCGCGAATTGACGGGCCATCGCAACGACAGATATAGATAGTACCGTGGAATTCACGGTTTGGGGGAGGACTTTGGCTGAAGAAGGAGTCTGAAATGGACACCAGCATCATATCGGCGCCCGCATACGGTTTGTTCGCCACATTGATCATCGGGTTGCTTATCGGTTTCATCGCCAACAGCATCATGGGTTCGGGTGGAATAGGCATTCTCTGGAGCATCGTGCTCGGCCTGGTCGGCTCGTTCGTCGGAAGCGTGATTTTCTCGTTCCTCGGTTTTTCGATGTTTGGGCTGTTCGGGCAGGTTCTGGCCGGGGTCGTCGGCGCATGCCTGCTGATTTTCGCGGTCAGGAAATTCGGACACGCGTAAGCCGCCAACACACACAACCAACAGAAAAAAGCCCCACGCCGGTACGGCGTCGGGCTTTTTTCTTTTTTCACCGGCTTCCCATAACCGAGCCCGCCGCCTTCCAGCCGTCCAGCGCCGACGTCATAATGCCGCCCGCATACCCCGATCCCTCGCCCGCCGGATATACCCCCCGGACAGCGTTCGCTTCGCCGTTCGCGTCCCGGACAATCCGCACCGGACTGCTGGTGCGCGTTTCTATTCCGTACAAGACCACCCGCCCGGGATCGACATGCCGCAACCGCCGAACCATGGCGGGAATGGAACGGGACAGCGTCTCGCCGACATGCGCGGGCAACAACTCGCGCAAATTCGCCGGACACGACCGAAGCGCGCTCCGCGCATCGGGCAACGCCCCCGAAACGCCATTGACAAAATCGTGAAGCGTCGACGCGGGAACGCCGTATTTGCCCGCGGGCATTCCGGCCCGATACGCTTTTTTCTCCCAGTGCTCCTGGAACGCCACGCCCGCCCGCGCAGGTCCGGCGACATCGGCCCACACGGCGAAATCCTCCGCCGCCACCGGCGTCAAAAAAGCGGCATTGGCATACTCGCCCGCACGCGCATGAAACGACATGCCGTTGACGCACACCATCTCCGGCTCCGACGCGCAGGCAATGACCTGCCCGCCCGGGCACATGCAAAACGTATAGCACGCGCCCGCCCCGCCCTCGGGAGCGCGACTCAGGCGAAACGACGCGGCTTCGCCCGGCGCCGGGCAAAAACTCCCGCCCCGCTGGGAAAAATCAACCTGCTCCTGCGGCATTTCCACCCGAAGGCCGATAGCGAACGGCTTCGCCTCGAGGGAAGCGCCCGCGTCCCGCGCCATGCCGTGCACGTCCCGCGCGCTATGCCCCGTCGCAAGCACGCAGGCGCGGACGGGGACAATCTCCTCCGTCTCGCCGGTTCCAAGCGTGACGGCGGCCAACGCCCCGTATTCGACGGACAACCGCTTGAGCTTGCAGCGAAAACGCACCTCGCCCCCGGCATCGGCTATATCGCGAAGGATGGACTCCACAACATCGCCCAACAAATCGCTGCCCACATGCGGCGCGGCGTCGACCCGAATGCTCTCCGGCGCGCCCGCTTCCACCATCAGACGAAGTATTTCGTCCATGCCCCGCCTGTCCTTGTGGCGCGTATTCAACTTGCCGTCGGAGAAAAGCCCCGCCCCGCCGGCTCCGAACAGCACGTTCGATTCGGCGTCCAGAACGCCGGAACGCCAGAATGCGCCGACGACCGCGCGTCTATGTTCCAGCGCATCCCCCCGCTCAACCAGAATCGGCCTCCACCCCGCATGCGCAAGGCGCAGCGCGGCGAACAACCCCGCCGGACCTGCCCCGACAACCACCGGCCTGGCCGCGCCAAACGACGGAGCGGGATCGGCCCGTTTGGAGTGAAGACGATGGGTGCTCTCTTCGTTTTTTTCGTTTTGTTCGTTTTGTTCGAAAACAATATCCAGCGCCGGATTTTTCCGGAGCGTTCGGCGGTGCTTGACGGGAAGTTCCAGACGAAGGTGATAGACATGGACCGCCCGCGCGCGACGCTTGCGGGCGTCGAGCGAACGCCGCACCGTCCGGCAGGAAAGAATGTCCGACTCCGGTATGCCCAGCCGCGCCGCCGCCCGGCCCGGCAAATGCCGCTCCGGCACGCCCGCCGGAACGACAAGCTGGCGAAGAATCACAAAAAATGAATGAGCCACGATTTCAGATCACCTTATAATATCGCAACATATCAATGACGCGGCTGTGAATGGTCGCCTTGTCGGCCATGCCGCCGCCCGCGTCGCCGCAATCGACCCGCCCCATGGTTCCGGGATTTTGTTTGGCAAGCGACAAATATTCGTCCCGCACCCGCCGCTGGAACAACGCGTCCGCTTCGTGAATGTCCTCCTTGCCTTGCAAATATTCGCGGTCCTCGCCTTTCCTGTCCGCCGTGAGCCGTGACAACGAAAACTCCGGAGGAACATCGAGAAACAAGGTCAAGTCGGGACGCGGCACATTGAGAAAACCGAATTCCAGCGATTCCAGCCAGTGGGCCATTTCGTCCGCCGCGTGGATGTCGGCGATTTTCGCCCGCTGGTACGCGACATTGGAAAGAACGTAGCGGTCGGCCAGGACAACCCGGCCATTTGCGACCGATTCGCGGATTTCATCGGCGCTTTGCTGGCGGTTCAACGCGAACAAAAGCGCGGACAGCTTGGGATGAACCGTCGCCATCCCGCCGTATTCGCCGCGCAGATACGCGGCAATCATTTCTCCATACGGCTTTTGGTTCAGTCGGGGAAAATGAATTGTTTTCACGTGTTTGCCGATTTTATGAAAATATTCGGCGAGCAGGGAAATCTGTGACGATTTGCCCGCTCCGTCCATTCCCTCAAGCGCCAAGAACAATCCGTTCATCCCCGTCCTCCATTTTCACCGTCGCCCGCATGGCGGCGCACGCACCGAATTATCCGGAAAAACGCCACGCGGTACAGGGAGAATCGCGGAAAAACGTAAAGTTTCGGTCCTTGCCGTCCGATATATCAATTGGAGGAAACTGGAGGGCACATGATGAAACGGCTCAATTTTCTGGTCAACCGGGGCGAAAATAATTGCTTCATGGTTCACGGGCTGGAATGGGCGTTTTACGCCGAAGGTTCCGATTGGACGGATGTGACGAAATCCGTCCTGACCACACTGCATCATGACTTTCCCGATAACGCGCTGCCTTCGTTTCTTGATTTTCGTTTTCCGGACGGAAAAATCATCTCGCTCTGCGCCTGACGCCAACCAAGCATTTGCAAACCCGCACGCTCTCGATAGCGCCGTTGTAAAAGCATGGAATGCCGTCACGGCAAATAACGAAAGCCTACGGTCTCTTCGCAACTTTGATTGGATCGCGAATATCGGAAAAAACTAAATAAAACCGGCATTACGCCTCAAAAGGCGTACGCCGTGCCCGGCGCACCCAAAAAGCCCCCGTGGAATAATCCCCGGGGGCTTGCGTATGCCGCACGGAACGGACGCATCGTCCGGACCGTTACTCTTCCTTCTTTTCGTCATCGACGACGGTGTAATCCGCGTCGACAACGCTGTCCTCGCCGCGTTTCGCTTCGGCGTCGCCCTGGCCGGCAGCGTGGGGCGGCTCGGCATCGGACGGACCAGCCTGCTCCTGCTGGGCGCGCTGATACATTTTCTCGGCCATTGCATGGGACGCCTCTTCCACGCTCTTCATGGCGGCTTCTATTTCAGCGGCGTTGTCGGACGCCTTGACTTCTTCCAGTTTCTTGAGCGCGGCCTCGATCTTTTCCTTGTCTTCCGCGTCCAGCTTGCCTTCATTATCCTTGAGGGTTTTGTTCATCTGGTACACGGTTTGATCCGCCTGGTTCTGAATCTGGATCAGTTTTTCCTTTTCCTCGTCCTCTTTCGCGTGTTCGCCTGCGTCTTTCACCATCTGCTGGATCTCTTCTTCCGAAAGACCCGAAGCGGATTTGATGGTGATGGTCTGTTCCTTCTTGGTCGCCTTATCGCGCGCCGAGACGGACAGAATGCCGTTGTTGTCGATCGAGAACGTCACTTCAACCTGCGGCACGCCGCGCGGCGCCGCCGGAATGCCGTCAAGCTGGAATTTTCCCAGCGTCCGATTGCCGGAAGCGAGTTTGCGTTCGCCCTGCAGGACATGGATGTCCACGGCGGGCTGGTTGTCGGTCGCGGTCGAGAACGTTTCCGATTTCGAAACCGGAATCGTGGTGTTGCGCGGAATAAGCGGAGTCATGACGCCGCCCAAGGTCTCGATGCCCAAGGTAAGCGGAGTCACGTCCAGAAGCAGAACATCGCGCACTTCGCCGCCGATAACGCCGCCCTGAATGGCCGCGCCGATGGCGACCACTTCGTCAGGGTTAACGCCGCGGTGAGGCTCTTTGCCGAAAATTTCCTTGCAGATCGCTTGAACGGCGGGCATACGGGTCGAACCGCCGACCAGCACCACTTCGTCAATATCCTTGCTCGAGAGGCCGGCGTCCTTCAAGCACTGGGTGCAGGGCTGACGGACGCGCTCGATGAGCGGATCGACCAGCTCCTCGAGTTTGGCGCGCTTGAGGCTGAGTTGCAGGTGTTTCGGTCCCGACGCATCGGCGGTGATATACGGAATGTTGATGTCGGTGGATGTGGCCTGGGACAGTTCCGTCTTGGCCTTTTCCGCCGCTTCCTTGAGCCGCTGAAGCGCCATCTTGTCGTTTCTGAGATCGATGCCCTGATCTTTTTTGAACTCGTCGCAAATCCAGTTGATGATTATCTCATCGAAATCATCGCCGCCGAGATGCGTGTCGCCGTTCGTGGCGAGCACTTCAAACACGCCGTCGCCGACATCGAGAACGGAGATGTCGAAGGTGCCGCCGCCAAGGTCGAATACGGCGATCTTTTCATTTTTCTTTTTGTCGAGACCATAGGCGAGCGCCGCCGCCGTCGGTTCATTGACGATGCGCTTGACGTCCAGACCGGCTATGCGGCCCGCGTCCTTGGTTGCCTGTCGCTGGGAATCGTTGAAGTACGCGGGAGTGGTGATAACCGCTTCCGTCACTTTTTCGCCCAAATAATCTTCAGCGCACTGTTTCAGGTACTGCAAGATCATGGCGCTGATTTCCGGCGGAGTGTATTCCTTGCCGAACGCTTCCACCTTGACCAGTTCTTCCGAGCCGCCGGCAACCTTGTACGGAACGATTTTCTCTTCCGACCCGACTTCGGAATGGCGGCGTCCCATGAAACGCTTGATTGAATAGATCGTATTTGTCGGGTTGGTCACAGCCTGGCGCTTTGCCAACTGTCCCACAAGACGCCCGTCAGCGGTGAATGCCACCACGGACGGGGTGGTACGGGCGCCTTCCTTGTTGGGAATGATTTTTGGCTCGCCGCCTTCCATCACCGCAACACAGGAATTCGTGGTGCCCAAGTCGATTCCAATAATTTTCCCCATCGTGCACTCCTATACGGTAAATTAGCATTACGGTTCAATGCCTGGTTCATCACAACAAAAACAGTCACGCGATACGTACCGCCATCGCGTTTTCGTTATGACAATACGTGCAATCCCAATGCCTATTTTAAAAAAACTGTCAAAAACAGCGTGAAAACATTCACTAACATCAATAATGCAAAATAATTATAATTTATTATAAAATTTCGACGACAGCTACATGATTTGCTTTTACAGTGAAGTTGACCCGCATCGCTTGTCATTTTGACAGGGTTGGAATTCGGATTTTATAAAAAAAACAACGGGAACAGCGCGTTCGCAGACAACAACAATGATTTAGTCGTTCTTCCGGCGACTGTATTTCAACCGCCGCCGGAGATCTACGTCCAGAACATAAATGGAGTCGCGAAAAAATTTGGACTTGACCAGCCGCCAATTACCGCCATAGTTTTATGTATCTTTGGAGGGGGATACGGGGGGAAGACCACGTTATTTTATATTGGCCCTTTTTGTAGGCCCGGTTCGACGTTATAGCGTGTGTATTGTACAGCATTATTTTTTAGGATAAAATTATGACCAAAGCGAAGACCGCGAGCAAAAAAGCAGCCGACGCCAAGAAAAACAACAACGCCCAGGCGAAAAAAGACGCCAAGCCGAAAGCGGCCAAAACGGCAGCGCCGGTGAAGAAGGCGTCGACAAAGCCTGCAAAGTCATCCACCAAGGAATCCCGTCCGGCCGTTCCCAAAAAGTCGGCGCCAAAGTCGGCGTCAAAAGCGGCGGGAAAG
>DAIPJX010000252.1:0-3286 GCA_036770065.1 Planctomycetota bacterium | reverse complement strand
CGGGCAGTATTTTGCCTTCCAGGAATTCCAGCGATGCGCCGCCTCCCGTGGAAATATGGGTCATTTTGTCGGCCAGGCCGGATTTGTTGACGGCGGAAACGGAATCGCCGCCGCCGATGATGGAAGTGCAGCCGCTGTTGTCCGCGACCGCCTGGCAGACAGCGAAGGTGCCTTTGGAGAACGCCGGCTTTTCGAACACGCCCATGGGACCGTTCCAGACGATTGTTTTCGCCGTCGCGATTTCCCGAGTGAACAGGTCGATGGATTTCGGGCCAATATCGAGTCCCATCATGTCGTCGGGGATGGTGTCGAACACTCCGTCGGGTTCGTCGACGTCGAAGGCGCGGGCGCAGGCGTGGTCGACGGGCAGGAGGATTTTCACGTTTTTCGCCCTGGCTTTGGCGAACACGCCTTTTGCCACATCCAGCTTGTCTTCTTCGACGCGGGAGATGCCGATTTTTTGTCCGTCGGCTTTCATCAGCGTATACGCCATTGCGCCGCCGATGATGAGTGCGTCGACTTTTTCCAGAAGGTTTTCAATGACCTGGACCTTGTCCGACACTTTCGCGCCGCCGAGAATGGCGAGGAAGGGCCGCTCCGGGTTTGCGAGCGTATCGCCGAAGTATTTGACTTCCTTTTCCATCAGGAAGCCGGCGACGTTGATCGGGATGTATTTGGTTACGCCCGCCGTGGACGCGTGGGCGCGGTGTGCGGTGCCGAACGCATCGTTGACGTAGATGTCGCCGAACGACGCCAATTCCTTGGTGAACGCGTCGATTTTCGCTTTGGCGGCGTCGTCTTGCCTGTTGTATTTATTCAGCAGTTCTTCTTCCGGGTGGAAGCGGACGTTTTCCAGCATCATGACTTCGCCGGATTTCATTCCGTCGACCATTTTTTTTGTTTCCGGTCCGACGCAATCGGGCGCGAGAGGCACGGGGATTCCCAGGAATTCGGCCAGTTTCAATGCTGTCGGTTTCAGGGAAAATTCCGGTTTCGGCTGTCCGTCCGGACGGCCGAGGTGCGACATGAGGATGAGTTTTCCGCCGTTGTCGAGGATATGCCGGATTGAGGGCAGGGCCGCTTCTATGCGGGTGGTGTCGGTGATTTTTCCGTCTTTCAGCGGCACGTTGAAGTCAACGCGCATGAGAACGCGTTTGTTGCGGACGTCGATATCGCGGATAGTTTTCTTTGCCATTTCATGGTCTCCTTCTTCGTGATATTGTATGAGTAAACTATTCCTTGTTCCCATGGTTTTGTCAAGCACAATGGAGCGCGGGTTACATGCCGGTTGCCGCGTTGTCGCGCGTATAGAAGGGTTGGGTGTTTTCGAGGATTGACTGCGCGAATTCCTCGTTTGCCGGGACCATATCGACTATTTCCTGTGGTCCGAGGGCGGGTTTGGCCGCTTTGGCCAGTTCGTCGAATGCGGCGGCGGGGTCGCCTTCGGCGTCGACGACGACGAGAAAGCTTTCCGTCCCGCCCTTGACCATCAACTGGAGCCATGCGGCGCGGATGGCGGGAAGCGTCCGCATTCGGGCAGTGAGTGTTTCGGCCAGTTTTTCCGGCCATGCCGCGGGTTCTCCCATGATGACATGGGCGTTTTTTTCGATTGTATGCGGCGTTGCCGGGTTGAGCATGCGGAAAATATGTTCCCGCGAGAACACCAGATTTTGTCCGCGCGGGTTGATGACGATTCCCGCGCCCTGTGTTTGGAGCATGGTTGCGTAGTTGCGCAGTTGGATGACGACGGTTTTTTGGTCGGGTGTGTTTTTCCACAACCGCAATTGTTCCCAATCGGTGAAGGCGGGGAAAAAGTGCTGGTTTCTCTGATTCACCGCCATTTCGAACTGTATATGCGTTCCGGTTGGCACAGCGGTTGCGGGTTCGCCGGATGATTGTGCGATAATGGCGGGCGCCAGGAAATGCGCTTGTTGAGCGGCCGAGAGCATGCCGCGTTCGTTTTCTTCGGTTCCGTCGGCGAGGAATGCGTTCATTGCCGCGACGAGTTCCGGGTTGTCGACTGGTTGGCCGGTGTTCAAGAGATCTCCCTTTTACAAGAAATTCGGACAGATCCCAGTATACGGGTGCGATGTGTATTTCTCAAAACAAAACGCCGGCGGTTGTGCGCCGCCGGCGGTTTGCATGGAAAAAGGAGCGGGGTATTCGTGATGTTGCCGTTATCGCGGTCTGCCGCCCGGCCTGCCTCCATCCGGCCTGCCGCCCGGTCCCGGTCTTCCCGGACGGAAACCGGGTCTGTTTCCCCAGTGTGTGGGCGGTCGGGATTGCGGTTCATGCCGTTCTCGGCATTATTTCGTCGCAACGCGGCGTTTTTTCCCATAGTATGATTGGTTATGATTGTTTACGTGGATTGAATGGCGAGGTTGTTCTTATGTTTACCGGATTGATCAAGGAATTGGGTACTGTCAGGGAGTCGGTTCTTTTTGGGAACGGCAGGCATTTTCGTATTGATATCGGGAGCCTTGCCGGGACGTCGGCGATTGGGCAATCCATTGCCGTCAATGGGGTATGCCTGACGGTTACGGCGATTGCCGGGACCATTGCGTCGTTCGACGCGGTGACGGAGACGGTGAGTCGGACGAATCTTGGCGTTCTTCATGCCGGCGACGGCGTCAATCTGGAGCCGGCTCTTGCGGCTGGCGACGCGCTGGACGGGCACATGGTGCTTGGGCATGTGGATGCGCTGGCGAAGGTTCTGGAGATAGATGCCGCGAATCCCGACAACCGGATTGTCAGGATAGGCTTGCCGGAATCGATTCGTCATTTGGTGGCGGAGAAGGGTTCGGTTGCGGTGGACGGCATATCGTTGACGGTTGCGAAGGCGGAGCGCGACTGGTTTTCCATCGCGGTGATTCCGCATACGTGGGACAATTGTACATTATCCCGGCGTTCGCCGGGAGACGGGGTGAATGTGGAGGTGGATGTATTGGCGCGGTATGCGGCCCGGATTTTGCAGTATGGCGGTTCGGGGAATGGGGATGGGGTGACGATGGACTCTTTGCGGCGTGCCGGGTTCATATAAGTTTCGCGGGCCGGTTCGGGTTGCCCGACATATACGCTTTGAGTTGACGCAATGTAGCTGTATGGCTATACTGGGCGTTGGTTTTGAGAGTGGGGTTGGTACTGGATTCTGAACGTTGGCGAGGGGGCGGTTTGGTACTGCGGTGGGGTTTTTATGTAGGCGTAACCGTTTGCATTTACTGAAATGAACAATGAACAATTAACAATGAACAATTAACAATGAACAATTAACAATGAACAATGGAGG
>DAIPJX010000047.1:0-12364 GCA_036770065.1 Planctomycetota bacterium | reverse complement strand
GCTTGCCGGTTTTTTGCAACGGGCGGGGGTTGACGCCCTGATTTGCGGCGGTATCGGCGTCGGCGCGCAACAGGCGCTTGCCGATGCGGGGATCGCGCTGTACGGCGGCGTGAGCGGCGACGCCGACACGGCGATCGGCGATTTGTTGGCGGGCACGCTGTCGTATAATCCGAATGCGGTGTGCAATCATCACCATGGCGGTCACGGGCACGCGGGCGGTCACGGGTGCGGCGAACACGGTTGCAAATCGTAGAAGCGCAACCATCCGGTCATAATTGTGTGTGCGATGCCCAGCGTGCTATCGACGTTGGGCATTTCATTTTCCTGTGCATTGGTTCATCCGGTGAGCGGTTGATTTTTCAAAAACAGCAAAAGGAAATGAACGCGGACGGAGAAATGCGGCTGGTTGAGGAAAAACTCCTTCGCACGGGTGATTTGGAAATGGGCGAACAGGCGGATGCGGACGCGTCGCGGTAAAACCGGCATGCATCATACCGATGCGCTTGACCGGTCACGGCGAAGGGATGCGCCGCACGCGTTCGGGCGGCCACCAGATCAGAATGGCCGGGCCGCGCAAATTGCCCAGGGGCACCGGCCCCCAACTGCGCGCGTCGTAGGAACTGGGTGCGTGATCGCCCATGGGAAAGAAACTGGCGTCGTCGACAAACACCTCTCCCTGGCTGTTCATGCGGGGGAATTTGTCGCCGTGTTCATATTCCCAGCCGCTGTAATAAAACACGTCGCGGTCAATCACGACGCTGTCAATCGTGATCGGCGCGCCGGTTGCGGCCAGGCCGACGCCGGACGATTGCGGAAGCATGCGGGGGAAGGGGCGCTTGTCGTCCCAAACCGGCGCATCGAGTGCGGGCGTGCTTTCGGAATCGACAAACGCTCTCGCCGTGCCGTCGACAATGTAGAACTCCACCGTGTGCGCCGTCCCGGGGTTGAGGTTGGCGACCGCCCGGTGAATCGGTTCCGAAGTCTTGCCGTTTTTCTTCAATTCGATCACGCCGTCGCCGTGGAACCACGCTTCGACGAAACGCGTGTCTTCCCTGAGCGTGACGACAAACGCGGCCTCTTCCGATTCCAGGCGGATATCGGCGACAACGCGCAAATCGGGCACGATGTGGTATTCTGTTGCGCGCGGGTTCGGTTCGCCCTGCCTGCTGGCGGCGGGCGCAAAGGCGAATCGGCCGACCATCGGCAAGCCGGAACGCCGGTGATAGAATATCGCGGCCGTTTCGTTCAGCAACGTGCCGCAGTTTGGGCAGCGGGCCTGCATGTTTTGCGTCTGGATGGTTTTGACAAAGACATGGCCGCACGCTTCGCCCGAGGGCAGCGCCGCGTTGCAGCGGAACTGCACCGGTTGGCGCAGCGTGTAGCGGTCGGGAATGCCCGGCAGTTCGACAAGTTCGTTCCGGTTCGGCGGAGACGGGTGGCGCGAACGGTATTCCATTTGCGCCGCCGCGTCGCCCGAAGGCGTCAGGGTGAGCGGCTTGCCGCGTTCGAGGGCCGCGTTTCCCGTGACGTTCCAGTATGTGTTCAGTTCGTCTCGGGAGATGCCGCGGAAATTTTCTTCATAAACATTCAGCCACATGCTTCGCTGGACCTGGTCCGGCTTGACCATGCGCGTGTAGGACTCCCCGCCGTTGGGGCGCACCCATATGTCGCCTCTTCCGATTGCGAGCGTTTCGCCGGGCAGTCCGACGACGCGTTTGACGAAATTCGAGCCGCGATACTGTTCGGTCATGTGCACGGGATCGGAACGGCGGGCGGTTTCGTAGGGAAATTCGAAAACCGCCACTTCCCAGCGCTTCACCGGACGGAAGCGGTAGGTGAATTTGGTCGAGACGATGCGGTCGCCGCCGTCGGGCCTGCCGTGCAGGGCCGTTTCCATGCTGCCGGACGGGATCAGGTAGACGTCGGCGATATACGCCTTGATAAGCAAGGCGATAAGAACGGCGCCCGCCAGGGTGACTATGAGGTCCGCTCCCTGCCGCCATGCCGGGAGCGTTTTTTTCTTTTCGGTGGAGTCGCGTTTTGCCATGGGGTTTTTGGGCCTTGTATTATTTGAAAAAGCGCCGTGAATGCGGAGTAAAAAAACGGCCGGAGTTTGTCATGCCGAGAATGCATTTGGCCAGGATTTCCATGCCGTCCTCCCATAAGGGGGGCAAGAGCATGTCGACGTGTTCCCGCAGCCCCGGATCGCCCGACGTGAACGAAACGGCGAATCCCGCTTCGGAAAGCATCGGCAAATCGTTCATCGCGTCGCCGACGGCGATAAAGTCGCCGGCTGTCGCGCCGCACCATTCGGCCAGCGTCTTGAGTCCGACGGCCTTGTTCGCTCCGGCGGGGAGGATTTCGATAAAGCGGGCGTTTGACCGGGTGACGTCGGCGTTTTTGCCCAGGCGTTCCATGAAAATTTTCATGGCGCGGGCCTGTTCGTTTTCGGTTGTGATGCACAGGCATTTTGTCGGCGGGCGGCGGTTGGTGATGTCTTCCGCGTCGGTCGCGCGTTCGACGGGCGAGAAGCGGCTCGAATACATTTCGCGTTCCGGCCCGTCGTTCAGGGTATAGACGTGATTATCTATGTAATAATTGACATACAGGCTGTTCGTTTGCGAAACATCCAGAATCGCGTCGCGCGCGTTTTCGGAAAGCCGCATGTGAAGAATGGGTTCCTGGCCGGGAAAGGCGACGTATGCGCCGTTGCAGGTGGCGATGGGGGTGTCGAGTTCGAGTTGTCGCCAATAGTGTTCCACGCCCGATTCCTGGCGGCCGGTGACGAGGAAGACGCGAATGCCGCTTTTGGCAATCAAACGAATGGCTCTTGCCACCGATTCGCTCAAGCGGCCGTCGTAGTCAAGCAACGTGCCGTCCAAATCGAACGCGATGCCTTTGGGGCGAATCGGCAACAGGATTCCCGTATCGCTCACCGCGGGAAAATCCATGGAACGACCTCCTGTATGGAAAACAACCGCTCATGTCCATGCGCTCTCAATAAAAAAACCTCCTCCGCGCATGTCAGAGGAGGTGAATTGGCTCTGTGCGCCGCAGGTTATTTGCGGGCGGTGGTTTTTTCAAGCGGCAGGCAGCCTTTGCGCAGTTTTCTGACTTTATGCTTGCCCCGGTGGGTGGCGCTGGGCTTGAATCGTGAACGTGCCATAATCTTTTCCTCTAGTGCAATCATGTCGGTAAAAAGTACAACGCCTCCCGCTCGGGAAAGGCGTTCTCAGCAATTTTTATATAGTATCAGTAGAGAGACCGGCCTGTCAAGGCTAATATTTTATCAGTCGACTCTTCTTTCGGCCCTGTCCATGACGGCATGGTCCCCGGCCTTTCGTCAACCGGAGGCGTATGGATAATCCGTTCCGGCAATTCCGGCTCGGCGAAATCGAGCCAGTCGAACAGTTCCTCCGGCGTTTCGATGCGCGACCGGATTGTCAGGCTGGTCAATCCGATGCGGTCGAGGCGTTGCCTTTGCCCGGGGAATTCTTCCGCCGTCAAGCGGATCCCGCCATCGGCGAGTTGCTCCAGAACATGGCGGACGGACGCCGTGTCCCTGTATTCCCGCGTCAGGGAAAAGGCGGGGAAATCCACCCGGAGAGTCAATCGGGGAGGTGTCGGCAACGTCCATGTCAGCGTGTCCCGGACGGAAAAATTTTGGTGGCGGATAGTTTGTTTGCCTTTGGCGTCGTTCCATTCCATGTGCATGCCGGTTGGTTTTTCCCCGGATTCGGAATTGGCGGAAACGGAGTCGATGCGCACGGGGATGCCGATTGTTTCCGGCCGGGAGCGCTTCCCTTGGGAGATGGCCCAATTGCAATACGCAAGGAATTCCGGCGCGAGCGTCTGTTTTCCGTGATTCCCCGGTAAGGCGACAAGTCGCCCGTTTTCCATGCGCCACAAGCCGAGGGCGGGGCCGGTCAGGAATTTTTCCAGCAAGCCCCCGCCGTTGACCAGGCGGGCAAGGCGTTCCTCCGTCCCCATCAGTTGCGCGGGAAGGTAGACGGTGTCGATCCATTGTTTTTGGAGAGGGTTCTCCGGTTCCGCGGCGGGAGGCGGCGGGGCGGGGCGGTGAGGCTGAACTCTGGCGATGGTCAGGTTTGCGGGCGCGGGCCGTTCTTCAAGCAGAACCGGTTCGGTCATGCCGAATCGGGGCAATATCCATCCGGCGTTTCGGGCGGTCAGTTGCGGCCGGGACAGTTCTCCCGCCTCGAATCGTTCAAGTACGCGCTTTGCCTCTATGAACGAACAGGTCAGGCAGATGCACAAGGCGAACAAACCGCACAACAACGCGGCGGCGCCGATGTTTTTCTTCAATGGTCCAATGCCCGCGACATCGCTGTCGGCGGGCAGAAAGGTTGCCAGCGTTTCGCTCAGGAACCACGAGAACGGCGTGCCTCTCCGCTTTTCCGGCGCAAGCTGTTTCAGCGTATCGTTCCCGGGCGAGAGGGTCCGCGCGGAGCGTTCCGACGCGCAGAGAAAAACGCCGCGCAGTTTGCCGATGGTTTGATACGGGTTGTCGAGGAACGCTTTTTCACAGAAAAATCCGAACGGTTCCGCCATGCGTCGCAATTCCGTCGGCGCATGGAATGCGGCGGGCGTAACGGGGGCGCGACTGGATTCGGCGAGTTCGAGTTGCATTGCCGTTTGCCGGATTATGCGGACGGCGAACTTTCCCGGCGGGTCGTCCTCTTCCGTGCGGAGCGCGCCCAGCGGTTTTTCCACGCGGGCGGTCGGCAGATCGGCGACGAGCGATTTCATGCCGTACAGCGCATCAATGCGGCTGACCAGCAGATAGACGGGAAAGCGGCGGCCGAAAATCTGCGCCGCCTCGTCGATCCGCATGCGGAGTCTCGCCGCGTCGTTTCGTATTGTTTCCCTCTCGCCCGAGAGCAGGCGTTCCGCGTCCAGCACGCAGACGATGCCGCCCAACCGGAATGCGGCGAGCGCCTGGACGTGCTTCTGGAGATACGGTTGCCAGATCAGGTCTCCTTCCGGCAACATGGCTGTTCCGGCATGGAGCCACAGCGCCCTCTGGCCGTACTGCCAGGAAATGTCTTCCCGCCGCCAGCCCTGATGGCCGCTTTGCTTGATGCTGTGCAAATCAAGAATGTTTGCCGTTTCATGACAGTCGACGCCAAGACACAAATACAACGGTTGCGCCCCGCGCCTGAAGTGCGCGGTCGCGATTCCGGGCGGGAATGCGGCTGTTTTTTTGGGCGGGGTCGGCATGATTGTCACAGTCGGCCAAACCATTCGGTGAGAAAATGCCGGTACGCGCAATACATCGCGATTGTCGTTCCAATCGGAACCAGCCATAACGCGGTCCGTGCCGGCCAACCGGCCAGTCGCCGTTTTCGCCGGGGCGGTTTGGACGACGCTTCGGCGTATCGCGCTTCCAGAAGGAGTCGGCAACGGTGAAGAGCGTCCTGTCGTTCCGCCTCGCTGGCGTCTCCTTTATATCCCAGTCGCAGGCATGCGTAGTACAAAAACGCGATATCCCTGCGGGTGCCCGACGAAACGCCTTCGGCAAGCAACCGGTCCAGTTTGACGTAAAAATTCCATTGCGCTTTTTCCCCCCTGAAGAAACGCGAACGAAGCGTCGACGCAACGCCCACTTTTTCCCAGATGGAAGCCAGGTGTTCGTCCAGCCAGACGCAGACGGGAAACCATGCGTCGTCGAGATGTGCGGGGCGTTCGGTCCGGGCGGTTTTCATGGCGTCGGCGACGATCCGGATTACCGTCTGTGCGGTTGTGCGCGGATCCGTCCCGAGGTATTGTGCATGGGCGGCGCAGGACAAGACTGGCTGAAAGAGTTCACTGTAGTACATATAAGTGATATCGACAGGTCAGCCATGCTGTATTGAGCGTATATTTATGAGAAAATTATTCTCTGTCGTTTTACCAGTCGCCAATCGGCTGGTTGCCGTAGGGTCCGGCGCCGTACCAGTCCGCCGTCGGGCGGCCGCGCGAAGGAAATGCGTATGGATCGGGATTCGCCGGCGGCGGCTGGTCCGGTCCGCCGCTGAATTTCGATCTGCCCGACCGCCCCGGGGCGCGTTGCACGACATCCCGCCTGTCAACCGATTTCCTGTCGCCATAGAACGAATAGTCGTCAATCGGCTGATTGTATTCGGAGGCGATTTTCCGCTGTTGTTGCATCCGGGCCGTTTGCCGGTCCGCCTGCGATTGCGCAATCGCGACCGGGGAGGGCGAACCGAGATCGCCCGGCAGGGAAAACAGCGAGCGCCCGTCGTCCTGTCCCGGATTCAACCCGTTGTTGCCGTACCCAAGCGATTGAACAGTGGGGACGGCGACGATTTTCTGCGCCGGCATCATGTCGAGAATGCCGCGCCGTTCGCGTTCGTCCATTTGTTCGATATAGCCGCGTGCCCAGTTCTGCCATGTGTCAAGCGCGACTCGCTGATGTGTATATCGCTGGTAGCGTTCTCTTGCTTTTGCCTTGTCCTTGTCCGCCGCCCAGGCGATCAGGTCGCTGTTGGGCGTCGGCGAGTGGAGTTCAAGAATCCTTTTCCAATATGCCCGCGCGCCGTCCCGGTCCATATTGACGTAATAGCAAATTTCCCCGAGCCGGTAAAAACTCGCCGCCTGATCGGCCAAACGCCAATCCCTGGCCGCCTGCTCCAGCGCGCGACCATACCATTCGACCGCACGGTCGATCAATCCTTTCGCCCGCATTCTGTCTTCGGCGTTCTTGGCGCTGGTCAACAATCCCATGCCTTCCGCATGGTATGTCTCTCCCATCAGATGAAGGAGATCAATATTCTCCGGTTCCATGTCCAGCGTCCGGGTCACCACTTCCCGCGCCGATTGATATGCGCCCAACGCGATATAGGCAAGGCCGATGTCCGCCCAGGCGTTGATGAATCCGGGGTCCTCCTTCACCGACAGCCAATAATACTGCAATGCGTCGGCCGGTTTGTTTTGCCGCATCTGGTTCAATGCCATCAGATAGTAGAGCCACGAACGGTTCGGTCCGGCCAGTGCGTCTTCCCGCGGCTCGGGCTGTTCTTCCCGCGACGTCAAAATTTCCGCCGGACGGGGCGTTTCCGCCAAGGGCGGCAGTTCCGGCGGCGTCACCGGATCGGAAATGGCCAAACGAATATTTTTAAGCGACCGTCCCATGTTGCCGGCCCGGTCGGTGGCGGTCAACCGGATGGTGGCTGGAAGCGCTCCCGCCGGAGCGGTCCATTTTGTGTCTCCAATGGCGGGCAATTCGCGGGCAATCGTGTGCCAGCTTTTGCCGCCGTCGGTTGTATAGGACAGCGTAACCGGATACTCCGCCAGATTCTCGTCCTCGCTCGACCAGGAAACATGCATTTCTTCAGCAGCCCCCGCTTCGCTCCCGTCTTCCGGCGTCAAAAGCTCCGCTATTGGCTGCAATGTGTCGACAACGACAAGCGCTTGCGCGGGCGAGTCCGGTTCGGGCGGCGACAAAACCCGGCCGGCGACAACCGGACGGCTGGTGTATTCATACAAGCCGTCCTTCTCCACCTGAACCTCGCGGGTAAAGCGGATGTCGCCGTCTTCCTGTTCGATGCGTTTGGCTTCGCCCAGTTCCGTCCACGATGTTTCACCGTCGGGACGCTGGTACAAAACCGAACTTTCCGCCCCTTTGCTTTCCTCGTCCACCGGCGCAACCGAAACGATGAACGCGGGCGTCGCGACGAACAATCGTATCTCGGACGCGAAAACGGACGACGACAGCATCAAAAAAACGGCGATGAAATATCGCGGCATAAGGGAACGCATGCACTGCTCCTAACCGTTGGCTGGCCATACCCCAAGTACCGGCCGGAGGCCGGTTCAGCGGAATCTGTATGTATTATCGACCGTTTTTCCGAACCGGCGCAGAAAACAGGGAGAGAAGAGGTTTATCCGGAGAATATTGGCGCGGGAAAGGAAATCTCTTGTGCCATTTCCCGGTTTGGGTACCATATGTTGTTTGTCCGGCGTTCACTCATTGAGCGCCGGGCTGTCTTTTTGATGTGAACCGTTTTGTTTGTATAACCCGGTGAGGATACTATCTAATGTTTTACCTGGGGATTGATGTCGGCAGCCTTTTTGTCGGCGTAACGCTGATTGACGAAAAACAGGATGTGGTGAAATCATCCTACGAACGCCATGCGGGCGAACCGGTCGCCACGGTTAAGCGCATTCTTGAAGAATACCCGCGGGACAGAATCGTCAATGTCGTGCGCACCGGATCGGGCTGCGACGTGATAACGATGATAGGCGGCGACAGCATCGATTCGGTCGTGGCGGGAGTGGAAGGCGTCAAGGCTCTTCACCCCGATGCGAGGAATATTGTCCAGATCGGCGGCGGTTCGTTCAGCCTGACCCGACTGGCCGATGACGGAACATATCAGCAAAGCGCCATCAACAGCGCATGCGCATCCGGCACCGGCGCGTTTCTCGATCAACAATCGCTTCGGCTCCAGGTGCAACCCACCGAGCTGGCCGAACGCGCCATGCGCTACGACAAGCGCCCGCCCGCGGTCGCCACCCGCTGCGCCGTGTTCGCCAAGTCCGACATGATCCATCTTCAACAGGAAGGCTTCACCGTCGACGCCATCGCCGCCGGGCTTTGCGTCGGACTCGGCAACTCGACCGTCGACGGGCTCCTGGGGGGCAGGGCCCTCGCCGGCAAAACCGCCATTATCGGCGGCGTCGCCATCAACTCCGTTGTCGCCGGTTCCGTACGCGACAAGCTGGGCGTTGATGTTGTCGTTCCGGAAAACCCCAACCTTATCGGCGCGTATGGCGCGGCCAACGTCGCCTTGCGCCGTTCCATTGAAGCGCCCGATTCGATCAAGTTCAGCTTCGCTCCCCTGTTCGAATATGCCGGGACCGCCGTGGGCGCCTCCTCCAAAGGGGATTTGCGGCCGCCGCTTGAACTCGCCCTTTCCCAATACCCCGATTTTGTCTGGCATGATCGCTGGATTAACGAAGACAATTCCGAAATCGCCATCGTTGCGCCGCGCAGCGGGACGGTCACCGTCTCCTTCGGCGTCGATATCGGGTCGACCTCGACCAAGGCGGTGTTCCTCGACCGCGACCGGAAAGTCGTCGGCTGGATTTACCGGAAAACCGCCGGCAACCCCATCAAGGCGGTTCAACTCCTGATGAAAGCCGCAATCGAAATGGAACAGCGCGGCGGCTTCACGTTCGACGTCAAAGGCGTCGGCACCACCGGTTCGGGCCGGAAAATGATCGGAGCCCTCATCGGCGCCGATTTGGCGACGAATGAAATCACCGCCCACGCCACCGCCGCCGTGTTCATCGATCCCGAAGTCGACACAATCATCGAATTGGGCGGACAAGACGCCAAGTTCACCCAGTTGCAAAACGGCATGGTGTACAACTCCATCATGAACTACGTCTGCGCCGCCGGCACAGGCAGTTTTATCGAAGAGCAATCGCTCAAACTCGGCATTCCGCTCACCGAGTACGCCGACCGGGCCATGGGCAAGCCGTGCCCGCTCACGTCCGATCGCTGCACCGTCTATATGGAACGCGATCTTGACCTCCTGCTCGCTCGCGGCTGGAACAAGGACCAGGTAGCCGCCGCCGTCCTCCACTCTGTCCGCGACAATTATCTGAACAAGGTCGTCGGCGGATTGATGATTGGCGACCACGTCTATTTCCAGGGCGCGACCGCGCGGAACAAGGCGCTGGTCGCCGCGTTTGAAGTCGAACTCGGCAAGGAAATCAAGGTCAGCCCGTTCTGTCACCTGACCGGCGCGCTCGGCATGTGCATTCTTGTTGAGGAACGGCTGCCCATGGAAAAGCGTTCGCTCAAATTCAAGGGACTCGAATTTGCCAACGCAACCGTGAATGTCGATTATGAAGTGTGCGAACTCTGCCACAACAATTGCAACCTGTCCCTCATCAAAACGGACGAAGGCACGCTTGCCTGGGGGCTTAAGTGCGGCCGCGATTACGGCGAGAAAAAGGTCAAGGTCAAGAGCAACCCAACCTACGAATGGTGGCGGAAACGGCAAAACGCATGGCTCAGCATGGACGCCGTCAAGCCGCCGGTTCAAACCGTCAAAGGCAAGATAGGCATTCTCCAGGCGCTTGGCACGTACGGGTATTACCCGTTCTGGAAAAAGTTCGTCGAGACACTGGGATATCAACCGGTTCTGTCCCCGCGCACCAGCGACAAAACAATGCACGCGGGCACGGCAATCACCTCCGCCGAATACTGCGCGCCGGTCGTCGCCAGCCACGGCCATGCCGTGGAGATGCTGGGGCAGGGCGCTATCGATTGGCTCCTTGTTCCGCACATGCTGCGGGAGCCGTCCGTCGCGGGTTTCACCGACGCGCATTTCTGTTGCTATGTGCAGGCGCATCCGGGCGTTCTGAAGTCCGCCGCCGGGCTTCCGAACAAGGATAAAATCCTTGCGCCGGTCATGCAACTCAATCGTCCCGACAGTGAAATCGCCCGCTCCCTTGCCGATGCGTTGCGCCCGCTTGGCGTTTCGGAAAACGAGGCGCTTGGCGCGCTCGTCGCCGCCCGCGAAGCGCAAGCGCGGTTCAATGCGCAGTCGCTCGCGTACGGCAAGGAAGCCCTCGACTGGCTGGAAGCGAACGAGACGCTTGGGCTTGTGTGCATAGGCCGCCCCTACAATACGCTTGACGCCGGCCTGACGCTCGATTTGCCGCGCAAAATGGCCGCCATGGGGTATCCTGTCCTGTACCAGGACATGTTGCCATACGATGTGAAGAGTATTCTTCCGGATTATATGAACATGTATTGGCATTATGGGCAGAAGATTTTGGCGTCCGCCCGGTATGTCGCAAACCATCCGCGGTTGTTCGGAGTGTATTTCACCAATTTCATGTGCGGTCCCGACAGCTATATCATGACGTACTTCAAAGACATCATGAACCGTGTCGGCAAACCGTATTTGTGTCTCCAGTTCGACGGGCACGGCGCCGACGCCGGGTACCTCACCCGCGTCGAAGCGGCTCTCGAGTCGTTCCATACATGGTCGAAAATTCCCCGGCCGGATGTAATGGAGACGGCGGATTGAAAATCGCCGTTAACACGCGTTGCAAGGGTAATGGGTTGAGCCGATGATTGGAAAGAAGAGCGGGATGGCGAGCACAAAAATTTCCGAAGAACGTGGAAATTTTTAAAAATGTCGATTTTCCTATTGACAGAAAACGCTTATATCTGTATATACTCTTCTTTCCCCCTGGTCGGCGTGGCCGACAGGGGCGTTTTTTGCGAATTGCTTTTGACCGCAAATGATGACAGCCGGAAGCAATAGCAAGTGTAACCGCCAGTACAGTGATTCTGAAGGGTACGCCATGACGGCAATGAAGAAAACGACGTTGAGAAAGCCGGGCGAATGCCCCACCAAATGGGTGGTGGTTGACGCGACGGAGCAGGTTGTAGGCAGGATGGCTTCGCAGATTGCCATGCGCCTCATGGGCAAGCACAAGCCGGATTACACACCTTCTTTCGATTGTGGTGATGGCGTTGTGGTGATTAATTGTGATAAGGTGGTGTTGACGGGTGCGAAGTGGGACCGCAAGATTTACCGTCACCATTCTGGTTATATTGGCGGTTTGAAAGAGTTTACCGCTCGCCGCGTTTTTTCGCAGCATCCCGACCGTATTTTGTTCCTCGCGGTCAAGCGTATGTTGCCGAAGGGCAAATTGGGCGAAAAGATGATTAAGAAGCTCAAAATTTATGCCGGTTCCGAACATCCGCATGCGGCGCAGAATCCCGAAGCGCTTGTATTGGCTGGCAAATAAGACGAATCAGGCACTACGCTGAATAAATGGAGAATGCAGTGGCAGACAAGCACGGATACGAATGGGGCACGGGTCGTCGTAAATGTTCGGTTGCGCGGGTTCGCATCAAGAAGGGCAGCGGCAAGATTGTTGTGAACGATCGCGACTATGCGGAGTATTTCCCCAGTCTTCGTTTGCGCAAGCTGGTTGAAGGCCCGCTGAAGCAGGTCAATCTTTCTTCTGAATACGACGTGTTTGCTTCGATTCGTGGCGGCGGCATGACTGGTCAGGCTGGCGCTTTGATGATGGGTCTTGGCCGCGCGATTGTCAAGATGTCGGAAGAGTTGAAGCCGGCGCTTTCGGGTGAAGGATATCTTAGCCGTGACAGCCGTATGGTTGAGCGCAAGAAGCCTGGCAAGCCTGGTGCTCGCCGCAGCTTTCAGTTTAGCAAGCGTTAATTATCGCGTTATTTTATGCGCTGCCTAGAGGCATTTTAACAGTTGCTATTTAAATGCCGGCGTAGCTCAGCGGTTCAGAGCGATGGATTCATAACCCATAGGTCGGTGGTTCAATTCCACCCGCCGGTACC
>DAIPJX010000046.1:0-12365 GCA_036770065.1 Planctomycetota bacterium | reverse complement strand
CGCGCTTTGCATCACAACGTATCGTCGTTTGAGAGAGCGCGGTAGCGCTCGAATCTTGAGTGTAAGAATTTTCCGGCATTGTTCATTATTCATTATTCATTATTAATTGCAGTAAAGGGTTATATGCAGACAGATCGTCCCTATATATGGATTGTGGATTCCGCCCGTACGCCGTTGGCGTCGTGCCTTGCCGCTTTTTCCGGCTGGGCCGAGGTCCGGTATTTCGACACTGCGCCCGAGGGCGGGGAATGGGAGCACGACAGGCCGGACGCGGTGTTTTTCTCTGCGGAGATGGACGGCGGCGCGTTTCCGGGATTGTTTGGCTATTCGGATTCCGTGCCGTTTCTCGCCGTCGCCGCGATGCGCAGTCTTGCCCAGGCGGTCGCGTGGTTTCGGGCTGGGGCGATGGATTATCTTTCAGTTCCGCTTGAGCCGGTCGAGACGGAGGAGCGATATACCGAAGCGGTGAAAAAACTTGAACGTCTGACGCTTTCCCCGGTTGTGGTCGAGTTGGAGGCGGTCGACGGCGAACTTGACGACGTCAGTCTGGCAATCGCCCCGTCGGGCATGGCCGATATCGGCGCGAAAGATGACGTTCTGGCCGAAATCCCCACTCCAATGATTGCGAATGCTCCGATTGTTCCGGAGGTTTTCGATCTGCTTGATGCGCTTGAGGAAGAGCGGGAAAACGGGGAACCGGAAGAAGGCGAGGAACCGGAATCGGTCAACGCATTGCCGATTCCAACGCTCTGGGAAGAACTTCCATGCGGTCTTCTGGTGTTTGATTCGGACGGCAATCTTGCGTTTTCCAACCAGCTTGGCCTGGACATGTTCGCCGCCGGCGCGTTGGGCGAATTGCAGGAAGCGCTGGAAAACGACCGGAGCCGCTACCACGCTTTCGGCGCCAACCACAAACCGCTTCCCGACAATCAGTGGCCGCACGAACTGGCGCGGAAAACCAGGACCGCCCGTTCCGCCGTCGTATCGCTGGAGGTGTCGGAAAAGCGGCGGCTGTGGCTTCGCATCGACTGTTTGCCTCATATTGTCGATGGTGCGATCAACCGCCTGACCATGTCCGTGATCAACCTGACCGGCGAACTTCCGCCCCTTTCCCTCGCCGAAACCGTTGTGCAACCCGTCAAGCGGGACAAAGGAAAAAAACGCGGAAAGCGGTCGCGCCGGACCGGGCGATAAAAGCGCCTCCGGGACTTGCCAGCGAACTTTTCCGGGGGTATACTTTTATAAAGGCGCGGGGTGCGTAATCCCGGCCTTTTGTCATGAAAGAACGAGGCGCAGACAATGGATACCTCCGACATGGCCAGCACCGCCGAAGCCGCGGTCGCAGCGGTTGCAAGCGCAGTCGAATCATCAGCCGACAATTCCTCCCTTGTCCACAGAATGACGGTTTTGGTTTTTCAACTGGCTGTTCTCATTTTCGCGGTCCGAATAGGCGGCGGCCTGGTTCGACGAATAAAACTTCCGTCGGTTTTGGGCGAACTGGTGGCGGGCATTGTTGTCGGTCCGTATTTGCTGGGAAGCCTTCCGTTGCCGTGGCTGAACCTTCCGGACGGGATTTTCCCGAGAGCGTCCGCCGACTTTCCCATTTCGACCGAATTGTATGCGTTCGCCACTGTCGCCAGCCTTATATTGTTGTTCATGGTCGGGCTGGAGACGGATTTCCGCCAATTTTTGAAGTATTCTCTCGCCGGCACGGTTATCGGTTTGGGCGGAGTTATCGTTTCCTTTATTACAGGCGATATGGCGGGCGTTGTTTTCGGACTTGGCGACAATTTGCATTTTCTTTCTCCCGCCTGCCTGTTTTTGGGAGCGCTGTGCACGGCCACGTCGGTCGGCATTACCGCCCGCATTCTGTCCGAGCGCAAGCAGATGGATAGTCCGGAGGGCGTGACGATTCTGGCGTCCGCCATTATCGACGACGTGCTTGGCATTATCAGCCTTGCGATTATTATCAGTCTTATCGATGTTCTGTCGGTGGGCGGCGGCGATATTTCCGGCCTTCCGTGGGGCAACATCGCCCAGGTCGCAATCGAGACTGTTCTGGTGTGCGTTGCGTTCAGCGCCATCGGCCTGTCGTTTTCTTCGCAGATCGCGCGGTTCCTGAAATCGTTCCGATCGCCCACGACCTTCACGACGCTTGCGCTTGGCCTCGCGTTTCTTTCCGCGGCGGTTTTCGAAACGTCGGGACTGGCCCTTATCATCGGCGCGTACGTGATGGGGCTGTCGCTCAGCAAGACCGACATTACCTTTATTATTCAGGAGCGGTTGCACAATCTGTACGACTTTTTCGTTCCGATCTTTTTTGCCGTGATGGGCATGATTGTCGATTTGGATCGGCTGACGAAACCGGAAGTCGTCAAATTCGGCCTTATTTTCGGAGTTCTGGCGGCGGCGGCGAAAATCATCGGATGCGCGGCGCCGGCGTTGTTCCTTCATTTCAACATGCTGGGAGCGCTTCGCATAGGCGCGGGCATGATTCCTCGCGGCGAGGTCGCGCTTATCATTTCGGGCATTGGCATGTCGACGGGCATTCTCGACGCCGACATGTTCGGCGCCGCCATTATCATGACGTTGTTCACAACCGTTCTCGCGCCGCCGATTCTCACGCTGTTCCTCACCATTCCCGGCAAGGGCGTCACGGTCGAGCGCGCGGCCGACGATTTTCGCCAGAGCACGTTTCCATTTCCTTCCGAGGCGGTGGCGGATGCGGCGTCGCAGAGCATTCTCGCCGCGTTCAGGGCGGAGGGCTTTTTCATTTCCATGGTCGATTCGTTGTCGCGGTTGTACCATATGAGAAAGGACGATCTCGCATTTTCAATGTGGCGCAGCGATAATCGCACCTTGACGTTTTCGTCCAACCGCCGCGACGTCACTTTTATCCACACGGTTGTGTACGAGGCGCTTGTCGACATGCACGCCGATCTCGATCGCCTGAAGGAGATGGCGAAGCCGAAGGAGTTCCGCCGGACGCTTCGCTCGGTCACGAGCGTCCGCACCTTGCCCATGAAGGAAAAGCAGGAAATTCTCCAGCCGGGGAGCGTGGTCATGCGCATGGTATCGCGGGAGAAGGACGACGCTGTCCGTGAATTGGTGCGCAAGCTTGATGGCGGGGGATTGCCCATGAAGTGCGAGGAGGACGTTCTTCGTTCCATTGCCGAACGCGAGGATGCGGCGCCGACCGAGTTGGAGTACGGCGTTTCCATGCCGCACGGCCGTACGGATGCGTTATCGGGGGTTATGGCGGCGGTCGGGATTTGTCCCGACGGGATGAATTTCACCTGTCTTGACGGCACTCCGGTGAAGTTGATGATTTTGGTGGCGTCGTCGAAGAACACGTCGGGACCGCATCTTCATTTTATCGCGAGCATGGCCGCGTCGCTCCGGACGCAGGAAATGGTCGACCGTGTGGTCGCCGCCTCCAGCCCGGAGGAAGTGGTCAAGTTGCTTATCGGCAGCAAATCCGCTTCGATAGTGGAGCGGTTCATGTCGGGCACGTGACCCGGCCGTACATTTTCTATTGCGCGGAGGAAGCGTTCGCCAGCGCTTTTTTCTGTGCGGCGATCAATTTTTTGATTCCGGAGGCGGCGAGGTCTTCGAGCAGCCGGAGGGTTGTCCGCGGGAAGGGTTTGCCTTCGGCGGAGCCTTGGATTTCCACGATTTCTCCTCGCGCGTTCATTGCCACGTTCATGTCGACTTCGGCGCGGTGATCGGCTTCATAATCGAGGTCGAGTACGGGGGAGGCGTCGACGATGCCGACGGACACGGCGGCGACGGGGCTGAGGATGGGGTTTTTGGCGACGAGTCCGCGTTGTGCGAGTGATTTGATTGCCAGGGCGAGCGCCACCATTCCGCCGGTGATGGAGGCGGTTCGTGTGCCGCCGTCGGCTTGGAGCACGTCGCAGTCGATTGTTATCATTGTCTCGCCCAATTTTTCCAAATCCACCGAGGCGCGGAGCGCGCGGCCGATGAGTCGGCTGATTTCGAGCGAGCGGGCCGGCACTTTATCGCGTTCGCGCCGGTTTCTGGTTGAGGTGGAGCGTGGCAGCATGCCGTATTCCGCTGTTATCCAACCGCGTCCTTTTCCTTCGAGCCATCGTGGCAGGCGGGATTCGACTGATGCGGTGCAAAGGACGCGCGTATTGCCCATTTCGATGAGCGCGGAGCCTTCGGCGTGCATATTGACGTTGGTGGCGATGGAGAGTGGGCGAAGCGCCGGTTTTTTCATGGTCGCATCTTTCATATTCTAACGTTTTCCATAGAAAAATACTGGTCCGGCGGAAGCTGGACCAGTATTTTTACTCGGCGTTATGTCTTATTTTTCATTCTTGTAAAAATTAATCAGGCAGCCGTCGAGCAGGATCCGCCGCTCGTCCCCGGTCAAATCGCCCAAGGCAAGCTCGAACTCCCGGACCGTATCGCCAAGCGCATACGCGGCAATTCTCGGCGCGCCGGACTGGACCGCCTCCCTGATATTCGGAATGAAAATAAACTCGTCATTGCCGAACGGCGGTTCGCCCGCAATAACGAACGGGAGAATGCCCCAGTTGATCAAGTTCGACCTATACCGCTTGGTCGCGTATTCGTGCGCTATATTGGCCCAGCCGCCCAGCACTTTTTGACAACTTGCGGCCTGTTCGCGGGCCGAACCGTCGCCGGGCTTGTTGGCGTAGATCATGCTGCCGATGCCGACCGATTCCGCATCGATGACAACGCCCGAAGCCTGCCCGGCTTTGGCATGAAGATCGGCGAGACCGGAAACAACCCCGACCTTTTTACGGGCCGATTCGAGATCCCGAATGGCCTTCGATTTTTCCACATAGGCCGGATCTTTTCGCGACAGGGTGAATTCAGCCAACCGCAACGGATTCGACCGATACGACGATGTCTCGCCGGACGGAATCAACTCGTCCGTCGTCGTCACCGGATCGGTGATGAACGCGGCGACCTTGAGCAAAAGATGATCGGTCAGCGCGGGCATGGCCGGCCAGTCGGTGATGTTCGGGCCGAACCGGAGAGGTTCTTCCGGCTGTGCCTTTCCAAAGCCGAAATAGACGCGGTTTTTGTACACCTCGCCGTTGAAATGGTACGGATGATCGCCGTACTTCGCGTCCATTTCCGTCGCGGCGGTGAGCACGCCCTTGTTGGCGGCGGTCGCGGCGATGGACCTCGCATCCATCAGGGCCACGCCGGACAGTTGTCCGTCCCCCGGCTTGGACCCTTCGCGGTTGGGGAAGTTGCGGGTTGTGTGGCGGATGGACAGGCCGCCGTTGACCGGCACGTCGCCCGCTCCGAAGCACGGCCCGCAGAAGGCGGAACGAACAATAACGCCCGCGTTCATCAGTTTTTCAATAATGCCGTCATGGACCAGTCCGACATAGGTCGGCTGGCTTGAGGGATAGACGCTCATGGAGAAGCGGTCGTTGCCGGGCGTGTATCCGTTCAGAATATCGGCGAATGCGCAGATGTTCTGGTACGTGCCGCCGGCGCATCCGGCGACGACGCCCTGATCGACATGAATGCCGTCGGGTCTGATTTTTTCAAGCATGTCGAAGCCGAGGTTTTTCCCGAATTGCTTGTCCGCCTCGGCCTGGACGGCGGCGAAGATGTCTTTGGCGTTCGCCTTGACGTCTTCGATTGTATAGGTGTTGGACGGATGGAACGGCAATGCGATCATCGGTTTTATCGCGGCGAGATCGACATCGATCATGCCTTGATAATAGGCGACGTCGCCGGGCGAGATCTTTTTGTAATCGGCTTTTCGCCCGTGCGCGTCCAGATACGTTTCCACCTGGCCGTCCGTTTCCCAGACCGAACTGAGGCAGGTTGTTTCGGTGGTCATGACGTCGATGCCGTTCCGGTACTCGACCGAAAGGTTGGCAATGCCGTCGCCGACGAATTCCATCACCTTGTTTTTGACGTAGCCGTTGGCGAACACTTCGCCGATTATCGCCAGCGCCACGTCCTGCGGCCCGACGCCGGGGTGCGGCTTGCCGTGCAGGCGGACGGCGACGACGTCGGGATATTTGACGTCGTAGGTGCGGCCCAGAAGCTGCTTGGCGAGTTCGCCGCCGCCTTCGCCGATTGCCATGGTTCCGAGCGCGCCGTACCGGGTATGGCTGTCGGAGCCGAGAATCATCTTCCCGCCGCCCGCCATCATTTCGCGCATATATTGGTGAATGACGGCAAGGTGGGTGGGAACATAAATGCCGCCGTATTTTTTCGCGGCCGAAACGGCGAACATGTGATCGTCTTCATTGATTGTTCCGCCGACGGCGCAGAGGCTGTTGTGGCAATTGGTCAACACGTAGGGAATGGGGAACTTTTCCATGCCGCTGGCGCGCGCGGTCTGGATGATGCCCACGTAGGTGATGTCGTGCGAGGCCATGGCGTCGAATTTGATCTTCAGATTGTCCATGGAGCCGGAGGTGTTATGTTGTTCAAGAATGGACCATGCCATGGTCTTCCTGATTGCGATTGTTTTGTCGGCGGGTTTGCCGGTCAGTTGTTTGATGCGCGCGTCCGCGTCGTTATCGTCGGGCACGACGTCCCGTCCGTTCACAAGATAGACGCCGCTCTCGTAAAGTTTCATGCGTTCCGTTCCTTTCTTTTGGCAAGATTCGGTATGGCCCTATTTGACGGGAAGAGGAAGTCGAACGCAAGCCTTTATGCATCCGCACGTCATGGCGACTATGTTTTGCATTCCTCTTCATCGCAGGACAGGGAGAAACATCGGCTGTATTTTAAGCAATATACCGGATACGCCATGGTTGATTATATTGATGGAAGTATTTTGGATAAAAACAACGTAACTCCGGAATCGCACAAGTCATTGCAACTGTTATAATAAAAAAGGGTTAAGCAAAAAAAGACGGAGAAAAAATTTTATAGTTACTAAAGAGTTGTTAAATATGTAGTATATAGTGGGAGTGGAGGTGTTCTTTCGTACCTCATAATACTATAAATATTATTGAAATCAGGATAGGACATGCATCTTTCGGCTAGATGCTTTTTCTCCAAGGAGTGAGGCAATGGGGATCAGGGCGAAAATTTTATGTTTTGTGGGATTGCTGGTTGTGGTGGCTCTTGCGCAGATGGCGATCAGTTGGGTGATGTCCAGCGCCATGAGCAGGCGAATCAGCGCCGGCGCGGGGCAGGCGATTTCTTCCATGGGAGAGAGCATTCGCAAGAATGAAAGCGCGCGCGTCGGCACGACTCTGCTTGCCAGTACGTCAAACCTTCAGTCGCGTGTCGCTGAAGTTGAACGCGCTACAATTATGGCAGCCGATTTTTCCTATACCCTTTTGGCTCTCGCCGGTTCTTCGGAGGAAGGCCGCAAGTTTGCCGCGCGGGAGATGGAACGTTTTTGCGTCACGACGCTCAAGGATCGCATGTCCGATATTTCCGGCATTGGCGCCACGTTCGAGGTGGGCATGTTTTCTCCGTTCGGCGACAAGCTGTTTCTTCCCTATGCCTATCGCGAGGACGAGAACGTCGAATACACCGACGGGCTGGTGTTGCCGGATACGATTGATCCGGACTCATTGACGGAAGCGGAACGCCATGCGTATCTGGCCGAAGAAATCGCTCTGGAGTATTACTCGACCGCCGTTCCCGCGAACCATAACCGTTCCACCCCGCTTCCGCAAACGGTTTCCTGGACCAGTCCCTATATCGATACATTGACGAACAACCTTATGCTTTCCGCGGTGACTCCGCTGTCGTATGACGGCCGGACTGTCGGGACGACGTATCTTGATTTGGCGTTGACGGATTTGGACGAGCTGGCCGAGAGCTTTGGTTCCAGCCTGACGCGGGGGGCGAAATCGTTTATTTTTGATTTTGTGGGGCACTCCGTTCTTTCCGCGCCGGGACAGGCGGAATGGCAGCCGATGGAAGTTCCGGATCCGGAAAATCCCGGCGAGATGATGCTGCAGCCGCGCGCGTTGTCGTCGGCGCCGCTTGGCCAGCGCATTGTCGAACTGGCGAGAACCGTTTCCGCTTCCAACGTCACGAGCGCCGCATGGCGGCGGGACAATACGGATTTCACGCTTTTTGTCGGGAATGTCCATAATTTATTCGGGGTCGCCGTTCTTGTTCCGGACGACGAGTTGTTTGCCGATACGAATATGGCGCTTACCCGCGCGGCCGAACTGGAGGATGAGCAGCAAGCCGAAATGGAGAGAATCCGTTTGGTCGGGATTGTTTCCCTGGTGGCGATGTTGCTTGTGAGCGGTGTGGTTGCGGTGGTCGTATTCCGTTTGACCCGCTCCCTGTCCGCCATAGTCGACGAGCTGAACAGTGACGCGGTCGGCATGTCGCATGCGTCGGGAATCATCAATGAGTTGGCGTCCAAGTTGGCGTCCGACACGGCCCAGCAGTCTTCGGCGCTGGACGAAACGACGGCCTCGCTCGAGGAGATTTCCGCTCAAGTCAAGGCGAATGCCGAAGCGTCGACGACGTGCGACACGGCCATGCGGAGCGCTTCGGGGCATGTTGATTCGGGAGCCAGGCAGGTCACGCACATGCGCGAGGCGATGGCGAGCATTTCCGAATCGTCGGAAAAGATAGGCGACATCATCAAGACGATTGAGTCGATTTCTTTCCAGACGAATTTATTGGCATTGAACGCCGCGGTCGAAGCGGCGCGCGCGGGCGAGGCCGGCAAGGGGTTCGCCGTGGTTGCGGACGAGGTTCGCAATCTCGCCAACCGTTCCGCCCAGGCGGTTCGCGAGACGGCCGCGTTGATTGAGGAGACGTCGTCCAGGGTATCGGTCGGCAGCCGTTCGGTTGTCGAGTTGGAGGGCGGTTTCAAGGAAATCCTGTCGAGCGTCGCCGAGGCGGCCCAGTGGGTTGATCGCATTCGCGCTTCGACGACCGAACAGGCCGATGCGATTGCCGCCATCAATTCATCCGTCACCGATCTTGACGCGGCGGTGAAGCGCAACGAGGTTGCGGCGGGCGAATCGTCGTCGACGTCGTCGGACTTGGCCCGCCAGGCGTCTTCGCTGTCCGGCACCGCGTCGAACTTGAGTCGCTTGACCAACGGCAGGGGCGGGAACAACGGTCGCGGCGCACCCATGCCGACCACCACCCGGAAGGCATTGCCTTATGTTGCCGGTTGACGATGCCCGACCCGCGAAAAAGGAAAGGGGAGCGCTCATCGCGCTCCCCTCTCTTTTTGTCCATCCGCTCGCGGCGAGTGAACCGCCAGCCAGATTGTGCCGGGCCGGGTGGACTTGACCCGATGCCGGCGATTGGCCGGGATAAACAGCCAGTCGTCCGGCGACAACCGTTCAACCGCGTTCGGCCCGGAGAATTCCACTTCCGCGCCGCCGGACACGATCATCACCCATTCGTCCCATTCCTGATCGTACCAGAAATCCGGCGGCGACGCCTGCCCATTCGACACAATCCGCTCGACGCGAACGCCGCCGCCGAGCGAAAGCAATTCCTGAACGACCTCTTCTTTTTCGGCGTCGGGCGGGTCGAGCCGCATATTGCCGCGTGCGATCGTCATGGCCATATACGTCATTCCTGATCGGGTTCCACCGCCATTACCTTCAGTATTGCCTGCTCCATCTCGGCATTGACGAACTCGAACATGGCGTCGATTTCCGCACGCCTGGCCGCCGCTTTTTTCGACAATTCCGCATCGACTTCCATTATGATCGCATCGGGGTTCGCGTTCAACCGGGCAATGGCCAGTTCATCGCCGTAGCGCGCCGCTTGCCGGAAATACCGCTCCGCTTCTTCCGGGTCCGGTTCGATCCCGTTCCGCCCGTCCGCATAAATAACGCCAAGCACCCGAAGCGCGTCCACATTGTCGAGCAGAGCCGCGTCCCGAAGGTACGACAACCCCTTTTCCGTGTCCTCGTCGGTCGATTCATCGCTTCTGGTCAAGCCGAGGTACAATTCGCCCAACGCGGCGCCCGCTTCCGGAACGCCTTTTTCCAGCGCCATTTCCAGATAAAACCGCGCCCGCTCGGGATTGTACCCGTTGAGCAGTCCCATATCGTACAGAATGCCGACAACAAGGGCCGCATCGCCCTGTTTGGCCTCCGTAGGCTGATTGGCGACCAGCGCCTCCACCGCCCGCTCCACCGATTCGTCAAGCGCGCGCCATACGTCCGTTTCTTCGCCCGCCTGAATCGACTTTGACGCGATGGCGGACAAACGGACCGCATCCTCAATCGACGCGGCGTCGGCAATCATATCGAGAACGCGGGCGGTCACGGAGGCGATGCGCCTGGAGCGCTCTTTCGCCAACGCGCTCAATTCGGGATCGACGATCGCTTCGCGCGAGGAGGGGAAATCGGCTTGTTCGCCGGGGTGTTTGTCTTCCCAATCCGCCGCTTCGTCAAAGCGCGGCCGCAAATACTCAAGCGCGGTCTCGCTGCCCAGCCTGGCGGCCCGGACAAAAAAACCGAACGCCTTCTCCGCGTCCGGCTCGATGCCGTCTTCGCCTTCCGTATACATAACGCCAAGCATGCGCAAGGCGTCCACATTGTCTTTCGCCGCCGCCGCGGCGTAATGCTCCATCGCTTTCGCCGCATCCTTCCGAACCCCGTGAATGCCGCCCTGCCCCAAGTACATAGCCCCGAGAACGACGTCTGCCTCGGGCAAGCCTCCGTCCCGGGCCGTCTCGAGGTATTCCGCGGCGCGGTCGGGATCGGGTTCGTCCATCATGCCGAACAAATGCGCCCAGCCAAATGCGAGCGCCAGCTCCGCTTTGGTTATGTCTTCCGGCGGCGACGCGAACATGTCTTGCGCCAGGCGATCGGTTATGCTTGCCGTGCTTTCCGGCGCGTCCCCGGCCGATGCGGAAATGTGAACGGACAACCAGACCAAAGCGAATACGCACAACAATCCCGTCGCTTTTTTCATCCGGGTTTCCTTTCAGTCCGTCGCGGACGTTCCGCGCGATTCCTTTGCTTTTCGGGACAGCATAATTTGCAACGCCGTGCCGGCGAGAATCATGAAAACGGCAAGCCACTGCCCCAGCCGCAATCCGGGAAACGCGCCGAACCCATAGCGAAGCGGCGTATCGTCCCGGTAATATTCAATGATAAAACGTCCAATCCCGTACGCAAACAGGAACCAGACAATCACTTGTCCCGGCCGGCGGTTTTTCCACCGCTTTTCCGCCCAGAGCAGGCCAAGCGCTATCAGGAACAAGCCTATGGCGGAAACGATTTGCGTCGCATACACGGGGATGGGCGGCAGCGTTCCCTCGGGGTACCCGAGTTGCGCGATCAGGCGCGCCCATGATTCGGGCGCATCGTGAAAACGCCATAATTGTTGTTGCATCGGTTCATTGTCGATCGGGAACACCATGGACCACCACGTTCCCGCCGGCGCCGGCTTGCCCCAACAGCAGCCGTTCGCCAAACACCCGAGCCGGCCGAATCCGACGCCAATCGCCAGAGACGGCGCATACAGATCGAACATTTCGCCGACGGATATTTTTTTCCAGCGAAGATAGCAATAATCGGCTATCAGCGCCAAAAACAATCCTCCCTGAAACGTCAGTCCGCCCTGCCAGACGGCGAACCATTCGGCGGGACTGCCGATTCCGCCGTCATGCGGTTGATAATCGATAAAAAGGTACGCCAGCCGCGCGCCGACAACTCCGGCGACGATGGATATCAATCCGATATCGACGACGGTATTTGTCGAAAATCCGCGTCGTTTCGCCCTGTGCCAGGCGATGCCGAGGCTGGCCAGAAATCCAAGCATGAGAAACAGGCCGTACCCGAAAATGGGCATGCCGTCGCCGATGGGAAGGGTGAAAATAATCCTGTACATGCATGCCTTTGTTTATTTGCGTTTGGGAAGGTTGTCGTCGTCGACCAGGACGACTTTCGGCTGGAAGCCGACCGCTTCCGATTCGTCCATGCTGCCCCAGGCCATGACAATCACTTTGTCGCCCGGTTTGCCCAAATGGGCGGCGGCGCCGTTCAGGCAAATTTCCCCGTCTTTGCCGAAAATGACGTATGTTTCGAAGCGGTTGCCGTTGGCGACGTTGGCGACGAGAACCTTTTCATACTCGTGCATGCCGACCATGTCGACCAGCGTTTTCGGCAAGGTTATGCTACCTTCATAATGCAGTGCGCACTCGGTAATGGTGGCGCGGTGGATTTTACTTTTGAGCAGCGTGACGCGCATACGTTTTTCCCTGATTGTTGGACCGTTCCCGACGGTTGAAAAAGATACGGCGTTCCCTTCCGGAACGCCTTTCCCATTGTTGCCTGTTCCGGATATGATACATTCCGAAAGCGGGTTATTCAACTCATTTCATGTCTCGTGAAACAAGGCGCATATAACACGCCGCCGCCCGAGTCAACGGG